>JAAUPH010000149.1 GCA_012035435.1 Sphingopyxis sp.
TACTTCCTCCAAAGTTCTGCTTTACCGGCCTTTAGTATTGAAAAACTTGAAGTAAAATCGAAAAAAGAAAGCCCGGAGGCGCAGCGCGCCAGGGCCAAGGCCGAAGCCATCGCCGCTATTCTTGCGCGCTTCGACCATGTGCTCGAATCCAGCAAGGTCGGTATCCGCAAACCTGACCCGCGCATCTATGCAATGATGAGCGAGCGGTTGGACGCAAAACCCGCGTCTTGCATCTACCTCGACGATCTCGGCATCAACTGCAAGCCTGCGGCAGCAATGGGCATGCATGCGATCAAAGTGGCAAGCGGAGAGCAAGCGCTAACCGATTTGTCCGCAATCTTGGGTTTCACCGTTGCCTAATGCCCGAGCAATAACGGAAACCGCCCGCTCTCCAGCATGAATCGGGTTACCCCGCCGAACAAGGTCTGCCGCAAGCGGCTGTGTCCGAACGCACCCATGACGATGACTGCGGCACCCATGTCCGTCGCAACCCGCTCGATTGCATCTTCGACCGTTTCCACCCCCCGCGCCTCGTCACGCAACTCAGCTGCAATGCCGTGCCGTGACAGGAAGGACAGCGCCGCCGTGTCGGGAAAATGCCCATCGGTGGCGCCGATACGGACGAGCGTCACCGTCCGCCCGCGCAGCATCGGCACCGCCAGACGCAGTGCGGTGGCGGCTTCGGCGCTGCCGTTCCACGCCGCCAGCGCCGGGCCGTTGAGATCAAAATCGGCTGCCCGCTCCGGCAGCGCAAGCACCGGCACGCGCGCCGCCATCGCCAGATCGCCTGCTAGCATTGGGTAACCGTCATGCGCGGTTATCCCGGGGGCCTGCATGCCAACGATCGCAAGGTCCGACAGAGCCGCAACCCCGGCCAACGCCGTCACCAAATCTACGTCCGTCGTCACGACGTCCCACGGCACATCCTCATTTTTTAGCTCCCCCTCCAGCTCGGCTCGTCGGGCGGCGACATCGGCTTGCGCAAGAGCCAGCGCATCGGTGACGACATAGGCGCCGCCGAACGGATCGGTCGCGAAGAAACGCTGGAGCGGCAGGTTGAGGTGCGCGGTCACATGCGCACCGTGCCGCCGCGCGATGGCCAGTGCGGTTTCGATACGCTGCGTCGAACCCGATGCGGCGTCTGCGTGGACCACAATTGAACGAATCATGACAGGCCTCCTCTTGCTGTTGCACTCTCGGCCAGAAACGCCCCGTGCGTCCTTGACCGGCATCAAAACAGGTGGCGACGGTTGACGCTGCGGCGCCGCCTTTCTATCCGGCCTGTGCGGTCTGCCGAAGCAACTGCACCATTGGCCCGGTTTTAAGGAGCGCCCGTCCCGATGAAGAAACTCTTTCCCGACGCCAAAGCTGCACTGGACGGCCTGCTCTTCAACAATATGCATATCTGCGCGGGCGGATTTGGCCTGTGCGGCATCCCCGAACGCTTGATCGACGCGGTCCGCGACAGCGGGGGTGACAGGGATCACCGTCGCCTCGAACAACGCAGGGATCGACGGCGAAGGCCTCGGCAAACTGCTCCGCACGCGCCAAATCAAGAAAATGATCAGCAGCTATGTCGGCGAAAATAAAGAGTTTGAACGCCAGTATCTCGCGGGCGAGCTGGAGGTGGAATTTTGCCCCCAGGGGACGCTCGCCGAACGCTGCCGCGCTGGCGGCGCGGGTATCCCGGGCTTTTATACCAAGACCGGCGTCGCGACTGCAGTCGCCGAGGGCAAGGAAGTGAAGCAGTTCGACGGGCAAGACTATATATTGGAACGCGGCATTTTTGCCGACCTCGCGATCATCAAGGGATGGAAAGCGGACGAGGCGGGGAATTTGATTTTCCGCAAGACCGCGCGCAACTTTAACCAGCCGATGGCCACCGCCGCCAAAATCTGCGTGGCCGAGGTGGAGGAGATCGTCCCCGTCGGCAGTCTTGATCCCGATGCCATCCACCTCCCCGGCATTTATGTGAAGCGCATGATCATCGGCGCGCCCTATGACAAGAAGATCGAGTTCCGCATGACGCGGCCACGCGAAACCGCTTGAGCCATGCGCGCGGCGGCGGCCCTGCTGACGTTGCTGACGCTGACAGGTTGCGCCGCCGCGGCTATTCCGCTTGTTGCGGGCGTTGGCATCGCAGCAACAAACAAGCGACCGCCAAAACCGAACCAAGCCGAACCCGCCGTGTCGCCGAACACGCTGGCACTGGCCGAACCGGCGGTCGTGGATCCCGCAATGCCCGCCCAATTCAGCGCCCTGATTGATCATGTCCGATCCCGTGCAACGCTGTGGCGGGAGGGCGCGCCGATCAACTCGCTGGTGCTCGACAGCCGCCAAACGGTGCTCAACCCCGTCGCGATCGACTGCCAGCGGCGTGAACCGGTGGTGATCATCGATCTGGACCAAAACGGCAAAGACCCGTTGCCTGCCTATCGCAATGACGTGATCGCCGCGCCCGGTTGGCCCAACACGCTGGTCGCCATCCGCGCCGAGAAGGTCGGCATCCTGTGGGTCACGGATCAGATAAGCGCCGACGCCGACGCGATCCGTGCGCTCCTTGCCCGCACAGGGCTGGACGCTACGGGCACCGACTCCATCGCCACGCGCGACAGCCCAGAGGACCGCAAACAGGCGATCCGCCAGCGCCTTGCTAGCCAATATTGCATTCTCGCCGTCGTCGGGGACACGCGCAGCGACGCCGACGAAGCCTATGCCTATCTGCGCAGCCCCGAAACTCCGCTTCCGATCGACAGCAATTGGGGCGAAGGCTGGTTCCTGCTGCCGCCGCCGCTTGTCGCCACTCTTGACTTGACTAAGCAAGTTGACTAACTTTTTGCCATGACGATAGTTTCGGTTCATGAAGCAAAGACGCACCTGTCCCGGTTGATCAACCGTGTGCTCGCTGGCGAAGAAATCACTGTGGCGCGCGGCAAAGACGAAGTAATCAAACTGGTTCCTGCAAAGCCGATCACGAAGCCCAGTCGCGCGGGCGGCTGGCTTGCGAAAACGCTGCCAATGGGGAAGGATCCGCTTGATGGCGGTTTCTGGGACCCCTTGCCGGAAGATTATTTGGGCCTGTGACGGGAGGGATGGCGGATCGATATTTGCTCGACACGCATACGCTCGTCTGGTGGGCCTTTGGTTCGGCGCGACTGTCCAACGCAGCACGCGAGTTGATCGAAGATCCGGACAATGTGATGTTATTCAGCCCGGTGACGGCAATGGAAATTGCGACCAAAGTGCGTATCGGAAAATTTGATGATGCGCGGGTTTTGGCAACCAACTTCAACCGGCAAATGACCGAACACGGCTTGACGGAGCTGCCGGTGACGTCCCAACATGCAGAAATGGCTGGCGGGTTTGCAAGCACGAACAATGATCCATGGGACCGGATCTTGGCCGCACAAGCACGGTGCGAAGACATTGTACTGATTACCAACGACAGCAAAATGGATGACTTTCAAGTCCGTATTTTCTGGTAAGAAGGGAAAGTAGATGACCACCCACGACGGCCTCACCAAAGGCTGGACCCGCGATCAAATGGCGGCCCGCGCAGCGCAAGAGCTGCAGGATGGTTATTATGTCAATCTGGGCATCGGCATCCCGACGCTGGTCGCCAACCATATCCCGGCGGGAATGGAGGTTACGCTCCAGTCCGAAAACGGCATGCTCGGCATCGGCCCCTTCCCCTTCGAGGGTGACGAGGACCCCGACCTGATCAACGCGGGCAAGCAGACGATCAGCGAATTGCCCAGCACCGCCTATTTCAGCTCATCCGATAGTTTCGCAATGATCCGTGGCGGACATATCGACCTCACCGTCCTCGGCGCGATGGAAGTTGCCGAAAATGGCGATATCGCCAACTGGATGATCCCCGGCAAGATGATCAAGGGCATGGGCGGCGCCATGGATCTGGTCGCCGGGGTCAAGAAGATCATCGTGGTGATGGAGCATATCGCCAAGGACGGCGGCGCAAAATTCATTCCCGCCTGCACCCTGCCGCTGACGGGGCGCAATGTCGTCGACATGATCATCACCGACCTTGCGGTTTTCAAACGCACCGATCATGCGGCCCCGTTCAAACTGATCGAACTCGCGCCGGGGGTGACGGCCGAAGAGGTCGCGGCAAAAACTACGGCGCATTATCAGATAGCGTTATAAGCAGCGTGAGGCCGGAGATCATAAATCTGACAGTTGCAATGACCTCGTCGTTCCCGCCTTTGCGGGAATGAAAAATTTCGGATGCGATCTGCTGTTTCGATAATCATTGCCATCGCATTGATGGCAATCGCCGCCTTGGCCGGGCTTCGCTTCTGGGGCCACGATCGCCCTGCGGCGTCGGTAGCATTACCCGGCCCCAGCGCTTTTGACGTGCCCGACACGCCGCCGGAATGGCACGGCAAGATCGATTATCAAGCGCTCGACCGTCAGCTTGCTGCGCTCGCAGCTCGCCCCGAAATGGCGGGCCTTGCCGTCGCCGTGGTTGAGCAAGGTGAACTGCGCTTTGTTGGCACCTATGGTCTAGCCAATACAGCGACCGGCGCGAGGGTGACGCCGGACACATTGTTTCGCTGGGCATCGGTTTCCAAGACCGCCACCGGAGTGCTCGCCGCGCAGCTAGCCACCGAAGGCAGGCTCGATCTCAATCGGCCCATTGCCAGCTGGCAATCCTCGCTCCGCCTGCCGGGCGGTGCTGAATCGCAGCTCACCCTGGTCCAGCTGCTTGCGCAGCAGACGGGACTCACAAAAAACGCTTATGACGAACGGCTCGAGGACGGCCAAGACCCGCGCTTCATTCGCGGCAGCCTCGCAAGTGCACCGCTGCAGTGTGAGCCGGGAACTTGTCACACATATCAAAATATCGCGTTCGATGCGGCCAGCGAAATATTGGCAGCCGCCGCCGGCCGCGGCTTTGCCGATGCTGTAAGCGAACGGCTCTTCCGCCCCCTGGGGATGACCAGCGCCAGTTTCGGCATGAACGGCCTGATCAGCGCCAAAAGCTGGGCGCAACCGCACCACAACATAACCGTCCGTCCGGTGAAGGAAGCCTATTGGCGCGTTCCCGCAGCCGCAGGGATCAACAGCAACATCGTCGACTTTGCGGTCTGGATGCAGGCGATGATGGGCGGGCATCCCAGGACGCTGTCGTCAACAATACTCGAATTGGCCCAGCGCCCGCGCGTTGCCACCGACAAGCCCTATAGTGGCGATTTGTCCCGGGCGCTCTCGAACGCTCGCTATGGCCTCGGTTCGCGCACTATCGACTATCGCGGCCGTACGCTCGTCGGGCACTCGGGCGCGGTCGCTGGATACCGTGCCACGATGATCTTTGAACCGGCAACGCGCACCGGAGTGGTGGCTATGTGGAACAGCAACTGGGGCATCCCGTTCCGCATTCCCTTTGCAGCCTTCGACAATTATCACCGTGAGCCGGACAGCAACTGGCTCGATCTCAGCGCCATCCCGCTGTCCACTGCCGCGCCGTCATCGACGTCCATCGCTACGGTGCCGTCGCCAGCCGTGCCTCGAGCGCCTCGATGAGGATCGTCTGGTAATAATCTCCACGCGACATCGGTTTCGCCTGTTCCAGAAAGCCGCGCATTTCCCCCTTGTCTTGAACCACCGCACAGCCCTTGAACGCCCCTTGCAGCGACCAATGCGGAAAGCCGGCCAACCCCGCGTGCCGCCCTTTCAGCGCTGACCGGCGGATCAGGTCACCTGCTTTGCACGCGTCCTTCTCGGCCTCATTCAGCCCCAGCAAGTGGATATAGCCAACCACGAACAGCGCCTGTGGATGTTCGGCCCTTACCGCCGCATCGCGGTAGGGCGCAGCGGCAGCTGCGACACGCTGCCGAAGTCGGTCTGGATCTCGTGCCCGGCGCGCGCGTAGCGCTCGCACACGGCCTGCACCATGGCGTTGAGGTCGCTGCTGACCTGCGGCTCGCTGTTGCCGTCGCGCACGAAATCGAGGAACTGGCCCACGATCGCGTCCATGTCCTCGATGTCCTGCACCATGCCGGACTTCAGCGCGCTTTCGCCCTTGTCGTCCATCATCTCCAGCCGAGCCGGATGCGCGGAGAGCGGCGTGCGCAGGTCGTGCGAAACGCCGGCCAGCAGCAGCGCGCGTTCCTCGTCCAGGCGCTTCAGATCCGTGCCCATCTGGTTGAAGGCGCGGGCGAGCGTGCGGATCT
>JAAUPH010000150.1 GCA_012035435.1 Sphingopyxis sp.
TGTTCTTTGGCATATATATGATCATGGTCTTTGACCCCCAGATTTTGTTCAATGACGGTTTCTATGACCTCATCGATGTGCGGATCCCCGAAGGTCGCTGCTCAAGCCCAAATTCCCTGCCGCTCTGTCGGGCCGCACCCATGCACTGGGGCGAATTTTCGATATTCTGGGCGGCCTGCTCGGCCAGAAAACGCCGGAGTTTTTGAACGCGGCGGGCTTCAGCTCATCGCCGCACCTGTTCTATTCGGGCAACGACAATCGCCCTGGCAAGGGCGGCGAGTGGTTTCAGCTGTTCCAGATCGGCTTCGGCGGGATACCCGGCCGTCCGCTGGGCGACGGACCCGATGGCCATTCGCTGTGGCCGGGCTTTACCAATGTGCCCAATGAGTTTCTGGAACGCTATTTCCCGATGGTGATCGAGCGTTACGAAACCGCCCCCGACAGCGGCGGTGCCGGACTGCACCGCGGCGGCAATGGCATCCATATGACCTATCGCTTTCTGGAGTCGGGCACGATTTCGATCCACGACGACCGCTGGTTCGTCCCGCCATGGGGGGTCAATGGCGGGCTGCCGGGCGAGCGGGCGCGCAAGATTCTGGAGAAGACGGACGGCAGCCAGATCATCGTCGGCAACAAGGTTGAGGATGTGATGGTCGAAGCGGGCGACCAGCTTCATTTCATTACCTGGGGCGGCGGCGGTTGGGGTGACCCGCTGGACCGCGACCCCGCGCTGGTGGGCAAGGAAGTGAGGCAGGGTTTGGTGACGGCCGCCGGTGCGCGCGACTATGGCGTGGTTGCAAATGACGACGGTGCCATAGACAGCGCTGCGACCGAAGCACTGCGCACGCAAATACGCGGAGATCGCGGTGAGCTTAAACTGTTCGACTATGGTCCGGGCATAGAAGCACTGCGCGCCAACTGCACGACGGAAACCGGCCTGCCCGCGCCAATACAGCCGGTATGGGCGCGAGCCGAGGCTGCGGAGTAGTCTGCGGTGGCAAACGGTGCATTGAGCGACATCAGGGTCGTCGAGCTCGGCCAACTCTTGGCTGGCCCCTTCTGCGGTCAGCTGCTCGGCGATATGGGCGCGGATGTGATCAAGGTCGAACCACCGGGCGCGGGCGACCCGATGCGCATCTGGGGCCAGGGCGCGGAGAAGGTGCAATGGGAGGTCATCGGCCGCAACAAACGTTCGGTATCCGCCAATTTGCGTATCGCCGAGGGGCAGGCGTTAGTCCGCAAACTGATCGCGACCGCCGATGTGCTGATCGAGAATTTCAAGCCCGGTACGATGGAGAAATGGGGGCTGGGTCCCGATACGCTCCATGCCGAATATCCGCGGCTGATCATTGCGCGCATGTCGGGCTATGGTCAGACCGGCCCCTATGCCACGCGCGCAGGTTTCGGCGGGATTGGCGAGGCGATGGGCGGGTGGCGCTATATTGTCGGCGAACCCGATCGTGCGCCGAGCCGCATGGGCATTTCCATCGGCGACACGCTGACGGCCACCTATGGCTGTTTGGGCGTCCTCGCCGCGCTGCATGCGCGCGAAAAGACCGGCAAAGGGCAAGTCGTCGACGCCGCGCTGTATGAGAGCGTGCTTCAGGTCATGGAGGGACTGGTGCCTGAATATGACCATGGCGGGTTTATCCGCGAACGCTCTGGTTCGATCCTGCCCGGCATCGCGCCATCGAATGTCTATCGCTGCAAAGACGGCGAATATATGATTGGCGCGAACAAGGATTCCTTGTGGCAACGACTGGCTGAAGCGATGGGGCGGCCCGAACTGGGCCATGATCCGCGCTATGCCACGCACATCGCGCGCGGGGAAAATCAGATTGAACTGGATATCATCGTCAATGCGTGGACGGCGACACTGACCGTCGATGAACTGGACGCGATGATGACCACATGTTCGATTCCCGCAGGACGCGTTTATCGCGCGCCCGAGATGCTCGCCGATCCGCATTTTCAGGCGCGCGAGGCGATTATCGAGGTGGAGACCGAACGCTTTGGCCCACTGAAAATGCAGGGCACTTTCCCCAAGATGTCGGCGACACCGGGCAGCGTACGCCGCCCCGCGCCGTCGATCGTGGGTCAGCATAATGGTGAGGTTTACCGGGAGCTGTTGGGGCTTGGCGACAGCGACTTGGCCGCGTTGAAGGCGGCGGGGGCGATATGATTTGAGCGACGACCTTACCGAGAATTACAAAGACGCCTTTGACGGCCATCTTCCCTTTGGCCAGCGGCCTGCGCTGATCATCGTCGATTTCGTCATGGCCTATCTCGATCCGGATTCGCCGCTTTATGCCGGGGTCGAGGATGCGCTGGCGAGCAATGAGTGGCTGCTGGCGGCGGCGCGCAAGGCCGCGATCCCGGTGATCTTCACCAATGTTGAATATATGCCGGGCGGAGCGGATGGCGGGATTTTCTACCGCAAGATACCCGCGCTCAAATTGTTCGAACGTGGATCGGCATTGGGGGCCTTTCCTGCGAGCCTGACGCCGCGCGAGGACGAACTGGTGATCACCAAGCGCTACGCCTCGTCCTTCTTCGGCACCCATTTGGCCGCGACTCTAACCGCGCAAGGGATCGACACGCTGATGATCACCGGCCTGTCGACCAGCGGCTGCGTCCGCGCAACCGCGCTCGATGCCTGCCAGCATGGCTTCCTGCCTTTCGTGGTGCGCGAGGCGTGCGGCGATCGCCACCCCGGCCCGCACGAAGCCAATTTGTTCGACCTGCAAGCAAAATATGCTGAAGTGATTTCGGAAAGCGAAGCAATCGCGCACCTCGCGGCGTTATGACGACAGCATCGCGGCCAGCCGCCCCCGCGTGATGGCTTCGGCATCGCCGATGATGCGGTCGATCAGTTCCTGACAGGTCGGGATGTCATGGATAAGCCCCTGAACCATACCCGCCCAGAACACCCCCTTGGTCAGGTCGCCGGTCTGTAGCAGTTCGCGCCCTGCCGCGCCCGATACCAGCTCCTGCACATCGGCGAAGGTCGCATCGGGCTGAGCCAGGCGGCGCACGACTTCTTCCGACACCGCGCTCTTGCCAACGCGGGCGGTGTTTTTGAGGCTGCGGAAGATTAGGTAGCTGCCGCGTTCGTCATTATCGACATAGGCCTGTTTCACATTGGGGTGGATTGGAGCTTCGACCGTCGCGCAGAAGCGCGTGCCCATATTGATGCCGTCCGCTCCGAGCGCCAGCGCGGCGACCAGTCCACGGCCATCGCCGATCCCGCCTGAGGCGAGCATCGGAATCTTCACCTTGTCCGCGGCGCAGGGAATCAGGATCAGGCCGGTGATGTCATCCTCGCCCGGATGGCCCGCGCATTCGAAACCGTCGATCGAGATGATGTCGCAGCCCGCACGCTCGGCCGACAGCGCGTGACGGACGGCGGTGCATTTGTGGAGGATCGTTACGCCGTGCGGTTTCAGCATCTCCCAAATCTCGCGCACCGCCTGCGTTCCCGCAGTCTCGACAATCTTGACCCCGCCGTCGATGATCGCTTGGGCATAGCCCCTGTAATCGGGCGCGTTGATCGTCGGAAAGACGGTCATATTGACACCGAACGGCTGGTTGGTCATCGCGCGGCACCGCTCGATCTCGTCGCGCAGCGCGGTCGGGCTTGGCTGGGTCAGCGCCGTGAGGATACCAAGCCCACCGGCGTTCGACACCGCGCTCGCCAGTTCGGCATAGCCGACGCTCTGCATCCCGCCCTGGACGATCGGATGCTGGATACCCAGCATTTCGGTGATGCGTGTCTTGAAAGCCACAGCGTTGTTCCCCCTTAGAGAGTGATGAGCAGAAGTTTGTGCACCGTCACGATGCACAAACTTCTGCTCATCACGCTCTAGTCTTGCTGAATTTGAGCGAGCACGCGGTGCGCGGCTTTGAGGTGAGGCGCGTCGATCATCTTGCCGTCGAGCGCGAGCGCGCCCGCACCCGGATTGGCGGCAAAGGCGGCAACAACCGCCCGCGCATGCTCCACTTCAGCCGCACTGGGCGTGAAGGCGGCGTTGATCACCGGCACCTGCGCCGGATGGATTGCGAGCATGCCGTTAAACCCGTCGCGCCGGGCTCGCATGGCATAGGCGGCAAGGCCGTCCGAATCCTTGAAAGCCGGATATACGGTGTCGATCGCAAGCACATCGGCGGCATGCGCACCCATGAGCGCAAGCGTGCGCACGACTTCATAGACCGGCGTGTAGCGGCCATCCTCCTCACGCGAGGATGTGGCGCCGATGGCGGCGGGCAGATCCTCTGCACCCCAGCTGAGGCCGAGCAGCCGTGCAGTCCCGCCATAGCTGCCCAGGCCGAACAGCGCCTGCGGCACTTCGGTGGCAATGGCGAGGATGCCGCTGGTAATATTGCCAAGCGCGCTGAGCCGCTGGGCGAGATCGTCCACCGATGCGCCGCTGACCGCCTTTGGCAAGACGAAGCCATCCGGCGTCACACCGCGCAGCGCCGCCAGATCGTCGTCGATCAGGCCGCTGTCGAGCGGATTGAGACGCACAAAAATTGCGGGCCCGCCGGGCTGGCGCGCGATGAAATCGGCGACGCTATGCCGCGCGGTGGCCTTTGCGGTGGGGGCGACGGCGTCCTCCAGATCGAGGATCAGCGCATCGGCACCCGACGCCAGCGCCTTTTCCATCCGGTCGGGCCGATCACCCGGCACGAACAGCAGCGAGCGCAGCCTCATGCCGGACGGCGCTTGATCAGCGCGCTGCGCAGGCAGGAACAGACAAGCTCATCCCGCTGGTTGAGCATGCGGTGGGTAAAGGTGACGATGCCAGCATCAGCGCGCGATTTCGATGCGCGCAGCTCGGTCACATCAGTCTCGGCGCGCAGCGTGTCGCCCAAAAACACCGGTTTTGGCATCACCAGCTTGTCATAGCCAAGATTGGCGACCAGCGTGCCGAGCGTCGTGTCGCCCACCGAAAGGCCGACCATCAGCGAGAATGTGAAAGTGCCGTTGACCAGAATCTGGCCAAATTCGCTCGCCCGCGCGGCTTCCGCGTCGATGTGCAGCGGCTGCGGATTGTGGGTCATGGTGGAAAAGAGCAGATTGTCAGTTTCGGTCACCGTGCGGCGGATGTCATGCTCCATCCGATCGCCCACCTGCCAATCGTCGAAATAGCGTCCCGCCAAGCAGCCCTCCCATGGATTACCAGCGCCCTCCTCTCGCCCGTTTTGGCGATGGCGTCCAGCGCCATTCATGCGATCAGGTGAGCGAAGCCTCGCCGCGCCAGATGCGCACCACCATGCGCGCAAAGCGGCCGATGAGGCTGACCCCGTCGGCCTCGATCATCAATCGCCCCGGCACAGGCTGGACCAGCGCGGTGCGCGGTTGCCGGTCGACGGGCGCAACGAAGCGGAAACGATAGAGGCCGTCGCGCGGCTTCATCCGCCCGCCGCTGTCCTCGGTCACCGCGATCGGCCCGCCATTGGTCGAGGCGAGCATCGGCTGATCGATGATTTCAAGCGCCGATGATGCGCGTTCAACCAGTCGCGCGGCGCGTGACGGTTCGGCGACATCATCGGGGACGAAGCGCGCTTCGGCGTCGGTCGCCACGCGCCAAACATCGGCTTCGGCGACATAGGCCTGAATGTCATAGCGGCCCGGCGTCACCACCGCGCGCGCGTCCTTCACGTCGCCGAGCACGGGCAGGTGCGCGCGCTTGTTCTTGTTGTGCTCGGAGGCGTCGATATCGACCCCGAAATTCTGCGCGTTGAGGACGTCGAGGTTCTCGAGGAGGGCGCCGTCGGCCTGGACATAGATCCCGCCCTTGCCGGCGAAGTCGATCGAGGCCGATGCGCCTGAGATCGTGGAGTTCACCAGCGCCGCAAAAGAGCGCCTGCGTGAGATCGCTCAGGAGGTCATAGACCTGCAGGAGAAGTACCGCCCCTACCGTCTGGATGGGATGCTCTCGCGGTCTCGGGAGATCGCCATGAGGATCGCCCTGATCGTTGCCATGAGCCGCAACAAGAAGCGCATTGACGAGGTGTCTCTGAACTGGTCCTGGGACTACGTTCGCTTCTACACCATGGATATGATCTTCAACACGCGGCGCATGATGGGCTCGACCCCGGTAGCCCGCATCGCCGATCACCTGGCCGAAGTTATCGCTGAGGCAGG
>JAAUPH010000151.1 GCA_012035435.1 Sphingopyxis sp.
CGGACATTGCTGTGACTCAATCGAAATGGAGCGTCCCAATGCCCTAAAACAATGACACTTACAACAGTATTAACAACCGATTCTGTTCAAGAATGCGACAGTTTTGCGCGCAGCGCCGGGTGCGTCTATCGCGGCACCATATCGATACACTGCGGCATGCAGCCCCAATTCATTGCGCTGGACAATTGCCAGCGAAACCCGATAACGACCGCTATCAGGGGAGAAGACAGGAACATGGCATCACTCAATCGCCTCCTATGGCTGCAACGGCGTATGGTTCGTCTTCGCATTTACTGGTTGAACCGTTTCTGGGGCATGAAAATCGCGCCGACTGCCGTTCTTTCAATGACTGCGAAGCTCGACAAAACCCATCCAACCGGTGTGCATATTGGCGAATGGACCTATGTCACATTTGGATCGACGATCTTGACGCATGACATGGTGCGCCGTTTGAAACTCAACACCCATATCGGCGCGAATTGCTTTATCGGGGCGCACAGCATCATCATGCCAGGCGTTTCAATCGGAGACGGCAGCATCGTCGCGGCCGGATCGGTGGTGACCAAAGATGTCCCGCCGCGCACAATTGTCGCCGGAAATCCCGCCATGCTGCTCAAATCGGACATCCATTCCGGCCAGTTCGGCATATTGCAGGATCGATAGATACATGGCATCGTCTGGCGTCAGCATCATCATTCCGCACTATAATGATCTCGCCCGACTGGATCGGTGCCTCGCGATGCTGGTGCAGCAGACCTACCCGGCGCATCTGGTCACGATCATCGTCGCCGACAATCAATCCCCCCAAGGCACCGATGCAGTCGAACGAGTTATTGCGGGTCGCGCCAGGTTGGTCATCGCGAACGAGCGCGGCGCTGGCCCTGCCCGCAATAGCGGCGTCGCCAATTCCGACACCGACCTGCTCGCCTTCATCGACGCTGACTGCGTGCCGGAACCCCAATGGCTGGCCAGTGGCCTTGCTGGCCTGGACGACCATGATTTTTGCGGCGGCCCGGTCCATGTGCTGGTCGAAGATCCCGACCCCTGGTCACCCGCCCAGGCCTTTGAAGCGGTCTTCGCCTTCGATAACGCCGCCTATGTCAGGGACAAGGGCTTTACAGTCACCGCCAATTTGTTCACCCGCCGCGATGTCTTCGATGTCGTCGGGGCGTTCGCAAATGGTTTGTCCGAAGATCTGGATTGGTGCCACCGCGCCCGTGATAAAGGGTTTCGGCTGGGATTTGTGCCCGCGGCCGCAATCGGCCACCCGGCGCGCAAAAACTGGGGTGAGCTCAGCCGAAAATGGCTCCGCATTCAGGCCGAAACCTATGCGCTGAATCCCCCTACGCTCGCGAACAAATTACGCTGGCTGGCGCGAAGCTGGGCCATGCCGCTGTCCATAATCCGGCACGCACCGCGCATCTGGTCGCACCCCCAGATGACCACTGGTGCGCGGCGCCGTACAGCGCTTCTGGGACTAATCCAGCTGCGGCTTTGGCGCTGGCGCGACGGGCACAGGCTGGTTTTCGGGCTTCCGCGCGGCTGACCCCTCCCCTGTCAATGTTCTGCGGCTAGAGTCTGTCCTGATAAGATTGAAGCGCCGTGACGGAGCCAATTTTGGCCGAGCACGAGGAGCGAGGAGGGAGCCATGCTGAAGCATAGGGACCGACGAGTGACGCTGTGATCGGCCAAAATCGGCCCGCCGCTTCGCGGTTGCCGCTGGAGGTCCCTCGGACAGCTTCAAGCTGCTTGAACGGGCACCCAGCCTGTCCATGCGCAGCCTTCCTTGCCGAGAAACCTCCAGCGGCAATCACGGCGCTGCAATCTTATCAGGACAGACTCTAGACCCAATCCGGTTTGCCGCGACGGTTAAATATACCATCTTTCCACGCACGCAAGGCTAGCGCCAGCCGCCCCCATGCCCGCCGCTTGCCATAGCGCAACAGCATGGTCGCAAAGGCACCTATGGCCCCGATCGGCAGCAATGCTGGCGACGTGTCTCGCAGCGTCAGCAGCCGGTTGCGCTCGTCGCAATAGATTGGAAGTCGCCCGCGCTCGCCAAATCCCTTGCCCGAACCGGTGGTGCTGCCCTGATCATGCAGGATCAGGGCGGTTGGAGCATGGCCCATACGAAGGCCTTGGCGCCGTGCGCGCAGGCACCATTCAACCTCTTCACCGTACAGAAAATAATCCTCGCGCATGACACCGGCCTGCGCGATAAACTGCTGCGAACACAGCAGCGATCCCCCGCAAATGAAGGACAGCTGGGCTTCGACCTCGGCGGCATCGGGCAAATCCGTCAACGCCCGCCCGAGGCCAATGCTGCGCGAATAAGCAAAGAAACGGTTCCAATTGCCGCCGCAATTGCTCACCTGCCCACCGGGTAGATACATTACACCGCCTACGGCCGCGACGTCGCCCTTTTCAAGGCGCGCGACAAGTGCCGCCAACGCATCACGATTCGGCTCGGTATCAGGATTCAATATCCAATAAGCCGCAGAGGACGGCCGCGCCGCAATGCAGCGGTTGACGCCGCCAGCATAGCCAGGGTTGCTTGCATCGTGGAGCAAATCAACCGATTGGCCGCCGGACAAATGATCGGGCAGGATGCTGCACAAACGGACAAAATCCTGATCAGGGCCATTTTCGCAGATGACGACAGCAAAGTCAGAGTGCGTTTGCGCCGCCAGCGCGGCCAGACATTTCGCGATATCCGCTGGGTTACGAAAGCCCACGATGCAGACTGTAACGTGCATCGCTATCCCCTCACCGTGCCACGCCTGAGCACGCCCGGCAATGGAAACCAACCTGCGGCATCACGCGCTCACGTGCGCAGCCAGATCAGACTTGCCGCGCCATCTTCGGCAAAACGCCAGGCCTCACGCGGATCATCTTGGATCGGCACCAGCAGATCGGCCACCCTGTCGGCCTTTTGGTTCAGTTGCGACGTTACGGCAGGGTCGATGACCAAACCGCCTTCGCGAATAGCTTCCGTAGCTGCCTTTTTAAGAAGTTCAGCTTCTGGCGACTTCAGCTTTGCCGCGATGGCATGGGTACAGCGCCCGGACAGGCGGCTTTCAATGTCCTCGCTGCCAATGGTCACGGCTCGGTCGATATGGCCCGCATTGATCATCGCGTCATCGGCGGCAATGGCCAGCAAAATGGCATGCTGACCCAGCAGTCCGACCAGATAGGGCAAGCCGCCGGACACCGCCACCAACCGCTGGCGCGCGACGCATCGAAACGGACATTGCCATAGGATTCGGCAATACCGATCATGTCGATGATTTCATCGTCGGTCAGAATAGGCACACCGATGCCCACAATATTGCGCCGTATCGACGGAATTTGCGAAACAAGATCCGTCACGTTGCCGGCAACACCGCCAATCAGCAGGCGCAGTTGGATCAACCGATCCGACAAATTCTTGATCAATTCGCCGACAGAGTGGCGAAATAGATCGACATCTGCCCGATCAAATTCGTCGAGGATCAACAGCACGCGGACTCCCTCGATGCCGCTCAGCACGTCGGTGAGCTGCGACACCGAATAATCGCCTTCCGGCAACCGGCTGGCCAGGGTCTGCCCGCCAACCGCTTCACCGCTGGTGGGATCGATAGTCTTGTCATAGAGCAGGGGAATCTTGGCTGCGAGCGAGCGAAAAACCTCAGTAAACGAAGCCGAAGGGCCGCAGGATACATAGTGAACGAGGTAATTTGCCTCTTCAGCCAGCCCTTGAACGACACGCAGCACCGACGTCTTGCCAATGCCGCGGTCACCGTAAAGAACGACGTGCAGTTCCTGATCCTCTATCGATCGGATCACACGGTGCAGCAATTCTGTCCGTCCAGCAAGGCGGCGAAGTTCGGCAACCGGGTGGGACGGTGTGAATGCATGGCGATAGGCCCGGTTGCGGCGAAAGCCCGGCTGGGAATTTTGCAGCAGACTTGAACCGGACGAGGTAAACCCCAGTGCAGGCCGCTTGGCACGTGCGCTGTGGCGCGGTGCAAGCAAGGCGGAGGTTTCCATAATCTCTGCCGCAGGCTCAATCTGTTCTGGCAGAAATTCGACCACATCGTCCGCTGCCTCGTCCACTGAACGACGGTTGCGGGAGAAAAACTTTGTTATCCGGATCATGATCTTCGTACATCAACCTGGGACAGAGGGAGAGACTGCACATGCGCATGCCACCGGCCCTTAGACCATAACTTAAAAGATTTCATTTCTTTTGCGGCAACTGAACCTCCAGAACGGCGACGACATAAATGCCAATCGTCACAATCAGGGCAACGGCGATGGCCACATAGCCCTCATTCCCGAAATAATTTGCCGCCGCACAGCACACGCTTGGCGGCAAATAGTGCCAAATCGTATCCTGCGGCTTATCCTGAGCGGACCGATGGAGAAAAAGTACAATAAGGCCTGCAAAAATGGCCATTGTTACCCAATCGTAAACGGTTTCCATAAGTCCCTCATTCCAAATGATTCTTGTCGCGTCGCGCACTGCATAGCCGCTTCAGTGCCCAATCACTGCAACGAAATGCAACTCAAATCGTCCCAGATTACGCCATTCTTAACTTTCCAGACCTAGCGGCAATGCGATTTCGATGGAAATTTGGGTCGCAATACATAATCTAAAAGGAGGAAGCATATGGAGAAGACGTTGGCCAATGGGGAATCACCAGTATCGCATTCGGCGCCTGCGCAGCGCTCGCGGGCGGCGCCCTCGCCTGGCAGGTTGCTCCCAGCACCACCAACATCAACACGCTGGTTGCCAATGCAAAGCCGGGGACGATTGTCACCCTGCCGGTCGGCAATCATGGCCCACTTGTCATTCGTAACAAACGCTTCACCACGCCGGTTATTATTCGTCTCGGCAACTCGACGGTTGAATCGATCGAAATTCGCGGCAGCAGCAACATCATTGTCGAAGGCGGCACGGTCCGCGGCGGCGAAGAGGTTCGCCTCGAAACCGTCCGGCAGCTTGAGCGACTGCACGATGCAGGCACCGGCCCGGAAGCCATCGAGAAAGCATGGCCGCATCTTGCGAGCAAGGATCGCAACGAGCGCTATGCCGCGCGTGTCGCCATCGACGATGAAGTACTGGCCGTTGACGCGAACGATCTGAGCATGCTCGCGGCTGACCGTGTGCGTGTTGACCACGGTACCGCCCACCATCTTGCCGGTCACCGCGAAGTACAAGGTCTGGAACGGACGGAACTGATTCACCTCGAAGGCATCGGTGCCGAAGCCCCACATGATGCCGCTGTCCTGGATCTCCCGCATCGGCGGCATCGCGAAGCCCTTGTCACCCTGGATCCGGTGGAGCAGCCCGCCGGACACGATCGGCCGGGATGCGTCGTCTCGTATGGACGATGGGCCGGTACCCCGCATCCGGCCGCCCGACACACCGGCACACACCGGCACACACCGGCACACACCGGCACACCAGCGCTAGCGTCACCGTGGTGGACCAGCCCGCAGACACCCCGCTCCTCCAGCGCATCCGCGAGTCGGTGATCGGCGACGACCAGGTGATGGACGGACCGTTCGGACCGCGACGGATCACCTATGCCGACTACACCGCATCGGGTCGAGCGCTGTCGTTCATCGAGGACTTCATCCGCGACGGCGCCCCCGCCGCCCCCTCCATCGACCACGCCATCCGGCAGTTCTTCCACGGCTCCCGCCACTACATCGACTACGAGCGCAACCTCATCGTCGCCACCGGCACCCGCGACCAGCACCTGCAGGCCGGACTCGCGGTCGGCCCCGATGGCTCCCTTCAGGATCTCCTCGAGGGCTTCCTCGGCCAGGAAGGACTCGGGCCCCACGATGGCGTGGACGCTGCGCGGAGCCAGCCGTGGAGTGCACCTACGGCGCGCCCACATCACCCTGCTTCAGTTTCTTCGGCATCGTTCTCCCACCCGCAAGCAAATGCAGACGACAGCGAATGGCAACCTGCGCTTGCCGCACGCTACGAGGTTGATCCCACTGGTGAAGTGTATACCTTTCACCTGCGCTCGGATGTGCGCTGGCACGATGGCACGCCGCTCAACGTCACGCAGAGTGACTTTGCTGAAGTGCTCGACGTCCTCGAGCAGTCGATCAAGGCAGCGGCCGCTGAGTGATTGCAATCACGCCAAGC
>JAAUPH010000152.1 GCA_012035435.1 Sphingopyxis sp.
CGGCTGACGGCTGGCGATGCCTGTGCGGCATCTGGCCTATGCGGACCGATATTGCCGCGGCGCAGGATTGCTGGTTGCTTGGTGGAAGCGAAGGCGATGCGGTCCATGCTGCGGCGCTGCTGCGCGATTGGTCAGCGCCCCGCTTTCCACTGAAGGGCGGCATGTTGGTGGCGCGCGGGATCGGGGCTGGCCCGGAGGTTGCGCGGCTTTTGCAAGAGATTGAAGGGCGGTGGGTCGCGTCCAACTTTCCGGATGGAGCCGTGCTGGCCGCGCTGGTGGATCAGACCGTCGCCGACGCCCGCCAATAGCGAAGGGCGTCGAGCGGCTGCATCGGCCGCGCAAAATAATAGCCCTGACCATAGTTGCAGCCGATGGCGTCGAGCGCGGCGGCTTGTTCAGCCGTTTCAACGCCCTCTGCCGTAGTCTGCATCTCAAGCGCTTCGGCGAGGCTCTGGATCGTGCGCACGATGGCGGCCTTGTCTTTGTCCTGCGTCATCCGGTCAACGAAACTGCGGTCGATTTTGAGCACGTCGAGCGGCAGTTCCTGAAGATAGGCGAGGTTGGAGTAGCCGGTTCCGAAGTCATCCATCGCGATGCGCGCGCCGAGCGATTTGAGCTCGCGCAGAACGGATAAAGCAACGTCCGGATCGCCGATAATAGCGCTTTCGGTCAGCTCGATCATCAGCCGGTCGGCGCTGACCTGGTTGTCGCCCAGAGCCTGGCGGACGATGGCGGCAACGTCATCGCGGGCCAGCTGGATCGCCGACACGTTGACCGCGATATACGCGGGGACAACTACTCCGCCATTTTCGCGGTCCCATCTGGCCAGCGTGCGCGCGGCGGCCTGAATAACCCATTGGCCGAGCGGGACGATCAGGCCGGAGTCTTCGGCGACCGGGATGAATTCCGCTGGGGAAATCATCTGGCCATCGCTGCGCTGCCACCGAGCGAGCGCTTCGAATCCGGCGACGCTGCGGGTTGCAAGCTCGATCAGCGGCTGAAATGCCAGTTGCAGCCCGTCGGTTTCAATCGCACTGCGCAGCGCGGTTTCGAGCGCGAAGCGATTGGTCGAGAGATTGGCGGTTTCGGGTTCGTAGATTTCGATCCGGTCGGTCTGTTTGGCCCGCTTCAGCGCGATCTGGGCATGGCGCAGCAGGTCGGCCACGTCGAGGTTGGCGGCGGGCTGAATGGCGCAGCCGACGCCGCAATCGATACTGACTTTGAGCTCGCCGATACGGAATGGGTGATCGAAAGCGCCGCGAATCCGGCGGGAAATTTCACGAACGTCGATTTTGCCAGCTCCGATCCGAGTGGCGATGGCGAATTCATCGCCGCCGGTGCGAGCCAGTATGTCCTCACTGCGCAGGCTCGATTGCAAGCGACGGGCGACGGTAATCAGCAATTCGTCGCCGGCCATCGGACCAATATGTTCGTTGATACGGCTGAAACGTGACAGATCGATCAACAGCAGCGCAAAATCGCCACTGGTGTCGCTCGCCATGCTGCACGCTTCAAGCGCCTCCTCAAGCCCGGCGCGGTTGGGCAGGCCGGTGAGACTGTCCGACAGCAGCTCGCGGCGCAAATTGCGCTCGGTGTGCAGTTCCTGCGTGCGATCGACGAACGACAGCAAGAACAGCGGCGGCGTGGTGCCAGGCTGTTCGACGGGCGCCAGCGCGGCACGAAATTCGCGACCCGAAAGGCCATGCCCGATTGTGCAATTTGTTTCTGCGTCGGTCGGTCTGCCCTCCGCAGCATCGTCGAGCAGCTGCGTGAGCGCCGAGGGTAGGCCCAAACCAGTTGGCGAGAGCTTGAGCGTTCGAACAGATGATTGCTGGCGTGCAGGTGAAAATGCCCGCGCGCGAGCGGGCGAAGCAGCGCTGCGGCGATGGGCATCGCCGCCAGCCAAGCTTGCGGTTGCGGTCCGGTGTGTGGATGGCTTTCCACCTTGCCCGGTATTTGTGTGTGAGGTTGCGACCTGCCCATGCGGAGCAGGGTTAATGTACAGCCGTAAATAAACGATTGCTGATAGCGACATCGCCGTAACGAAATACCAAAATTGCCGTTACGTAGTTATCCGAACCGATTGTCCCGCGGAAAGCCGGTCGGCGGCATGCGTCCTGCGGCACCACGCGCGACCCTCCACGGGGTCATGTCGGCTTCGGTCCGGGTCCGTCCGGTCTCGCCGCCCATTGCCCAGCTGAGGCCATCGGCGAGGGTGAAGCTGGTGGCATCGGATAGCCCCCCATCGCGATAGCGTTGCAGCATCACGCCTTGGCCGCGGCCCATGACGGGGACTTCACTGATCGGGAAGACGACGAGTTTGCGGTTCTCGCCGACCACGGCGATGCTGTCGTGCTCCGCTGCGAGCTGGCGGATGACTGCAAGGCGTGACTTGGGGCGGAGGTTGACGACGCCGCGGCCCTTGCGCGTTTCGGCGATGACATCCTGCGCCTCGACCACGAAGCCGTGGCCGCTCGACTGCGCTACGAGCAGTTTTACCCCAGCGGTGGCGGTGATGAGCGCGGTGACATTGGCGTCGCTGTCGATGTCAACCATTAGGCGCACTGGTTCACCGAAACCGCGCCCGCCGGGCAGTTTGTCGGCGCCGAGCGTGTAAAAGCGGCCGTCGCTGACCGCGATCAGCAGCTTGTCGGTCGTTTGGGCGTGCGCAGCAAAGGCGAGCTCGTCGCCCTCCTTGAATTTGAACTCGGCCCATTGGTCGGGCGCGACATGGCCGCGCTGGGCTCGGATCCAGCCGCGTTTGGACAGGATGACGGTGACCGGTTCCTTCTCGATCATCGCATCCAAAGGAATGTCGCGCGCCGGGGCGGCTTCGGCAATGGTCGTACGGCGCGCGCCGAGCAGCGTTTCGAGACCATAGACCGCGCGTAGGGCCGTGAGGTCTTTTTTGAGGCGGGTGCGCTGGCGGGCGGGGCTTTCGACCAGCCTGGTGAGGTCTTCCCGTTCAGCCATCAGGTCCGCCTGTTCGCGTTTCAGCTCCATTTCCTCAAGCTTGCGCAGGCTGCGCAGCCGCATGTTCAGAATCGCTTCGGCTTGGCGGTCGGTCAGGCTGAACTCGGCGATCATGACGGCCTTGGGTTCATCCTCTGTCCGGATAATTTCGATTATGCGGTCGAGGTTGAGGAAGGCAATGAGATAGCCTGCGACGAGTTCAAGCCGGTCGTCAATCTTGGCAATGCGGTGCTGGGCGCGGCGGACGAGGACGATGATTTGGTGCTGTAGCCACTCGGTCAGCAGTTCGACAAGGCCCATGACGCGCGGCGTGCGATCGGCATCAAGGACGTTGAGGTTGAGCGCGAACCGGCTTTCCAAATCGGTCAGGCGGTAGAGGCTTTCTTTCAGCACCTCCGGGTCGACGTTGCGGCTTTTAGGTTCGAGGACGATGCGAATGACAGCGTCGGATTCGTCGCGAACATCCTCCAGGATCGGGAGTTTCTTGTCGGCGATCAGCTGAGCGATTTGTTCGATCAGCTTTCCCTTGGCGATGCCATAGGGGATTTCGCTGAGACGAGCTGCCAGGTGCCGCCCGCGAGTTTTTCGATGCCGGTTTCTTCCCATACGCCGTTTGCGTCCTTGCCGGCCGAAAAGCGCGCGCGCACGCGAAAGCCGCCGCGTCCGGTTTCATAGGCGGCGCGGATCGCATCGCGGCTGTCGACGACCAGACCGCCGGTGGGGAAGTCGGGGCCCTGCACATGGTCAAGCAGCTGGTCGAGCGTTGCGTCGGGCTGATCGATCAGGACCAGCGCCGCGCCCATCACCTCTGCGGCGTTGTGCGGCGGGATGTTGGTCGCCATGCCGACCGCAATCCCGGTCGCGCCATTGGCGAGCAGGTTAGGGAAGAGGCCGGGCATGATCTCCGGCTCTTCATCCTCGCCATTATAGGTGGGTTTGAAGTCGACCGTGCCTTCGTCTAGCCCCGCCATCAAGTCGATGGCGACGCGGGTCAGCCGCGCTTCGGTGTAACGGTAGGCAGCAGCATTATCGCCGTCGATGTTGCCGAAATTGCCCTGTCCGTCGACCAGCGGGTAGCGCAGTGAGAAATCCTGCGCGAGCCGAACCATTGCATCATAAACCGCAGTGTCGCCGTGCGGGTGGAATTTGCCGATGACATCGCCGACGACGCGCGCAGATTTTTTATACACCTGGCTGGGGTCGAGGCGGAGCGCGCGCATCGCCCAGAGCAGGCGGCGGTGCACGGGTTTCAGCCCGTCGCGCAGATCGGGGAGCGAGCGTGCGGTGATGGTCGAGAGCGCATAGACCAGATAGCGTTCCGACAGCGCGCTGTCGAACGGCGTTGGTATGGGTTCAGGAAGGCCCCCCGGCTTCGCATTATCGGTCATGGTCGACGCGCCGATAGCAAGGGGAAGGGCGCTTGGCAAAGCCTGTCGCTGCGGCTAGCGAGAGGGGAGGGGAGAGACATTTGTCGAACGAGATGGATGATGCGCCGGGCGTGGTCGCGCGGCTGGTGCGCTGGATCTTGATACGGCCCTATCGCTGGGGCCAATGGACCGTGGTCGGCACCGTGCCGGAACCGCGCAAATTCGTGCTGATCGCCGCGCCGCACACCAGCAACTGGGATTTTCCCAATTTTCTGGGGCTGACGACGGATCTGGGTGTCCGGCCCTATTTTATGGGCAAATTGTCGCTGTTCCGCTGGCCGATGGCGGGGTTCATGCGGCAAATGGGCGGCATCCCAATCGACCGCAAATCTTCGCAAAATTATGTCCAGGCGATGGTCGACGAATTTCAACGCCGCAAAGAATTTATCCTGACCGTCGCGCCCGAGGGGACGCGGGGGAAGACGAAGCGGTGGAAGACTGGATTTTATCAGATTGCGCTCGCGGCCAAGGTGCCGCTGGTCGTTGGCATGATGGATTATGGCCGCAAAACCGGCGGGCTTGGCCCCATGATTTGGCCCACTGGCGACTTTCGCGCCGATATGGAAAAGGTGCTGGCGGTGTACCGTGAGTGCATTCCCAAATTTCCAGATCGTGCAGTCACCAGTATCGACGATATCGTCGGGGACGCGGCCTGAAATTTTCGCTTTCCTACATGGTGCGCCCCTGCGAAGGCAGACGGACATCCGTGGAGATTGCGATGCATGCCCCGGATGGTTGGTGCCGACGGTTGAGGTGATGGGCCCCTGCCTTTGCAAGGGCGCAGTGGTGTTTTGGGGGAACAGCGCGGATGACGGAGATTTTGACCCTTCTTGTCATTAACTTGCTTGGCCTGCTCGCGGTGATCCTGATCCTGTGGCGCTATGCCTGTGCGATTCGGGACGCGAGTTTTATCGATGCTTTCTGGGCGTTCGGGATGGTGTTGCTGGCGTGGGGGACGGCGTTGCAGGTCGGCAGCGGCGGGCAGCGCGGGGCACTGATTTTGGGGCTGACGACATTGTGGGGGCTGCGGCTGTCGTGGCATTTGTGGGTCCGCTGGCGCGCGCATGGCGAAGATCCGCGCTATATCAAAATCATCGGCGGGCCGATGGAAAAGAATGGGTGGAGCTGGGAGCGGACCGCGCTGCAGATCGTGTTTCTGCTGCAGATGCCGCTGCTCTTCATCACCTGTTTGCCGGCGCAGCTGGGGGTCTATGCCTCGGCGCAGGATGGCGGGTTGCCGCTGGGGTTCCTCGCCATTTTGGGGACACTGGTTGCGTTGATCGGCATCGCGTTTGAGACGATTGGTGATGCGCAGTTGAAGGCGTTTCGCGCCGATCCGGCCAACAAAGGCCGGGTGCTCGACACCGGGCTGTGGCGCTATACCCGGCATCCCAATTATTTCGGCGATGCGGCGACCTGGTGGGGCATCTGGATGATTGCGGCCGATGCCGGGTTGTGGGTGGCGCTGGCGGGGTTGATCGGACCGGTGTTTTTGACGTTTACGCTGACAAGGTGGTCGGGGAAGGCATTGTTGGAAAAGGGGCTCAAGCGGTCGCGGCCTGAATATTTGGATTATATCAAGCGCACGTCCGGGTTTTTCCCTTGGCCGCCCAAGCGGGGGTGATTGGCTGTGCCGCCGCGCCTCCGGCGAAAGCCGGAGTCAGGCGGAGAGCGCGGTGTATGTCCGGCCCGCTT
>JAAUPH010000153.1 GCA_012035435.1 Sphingopyxis sp.
GGAGCGGGGAGCATCCTCGCTGGCATCGACCAGCAGCGCGTTTTCGATGAGGAGCGGCGCGGTCATGCCCAACCCTCTACCTTGCGCGCGCGGCGGGTGAGCACGTCGAGGCAGGCCATGCGGACCGCGACGCCCATCTCCACCTGCTGCGTGATGACCGAGCGCGCGGGATCGTCGGCGACGTTGCTGTCAATCTCTACGCCGCGGTTCATCGGGCCGGGGTGCATGACGATGGTATCGGGTTTGGCCTGCGCGAGGCGCGGCTGCGTAAGGCCATAGAGCGCATGATATTCGCGGGCCGAGGGCAAATAGGCGCCGTCCATCCGTTCATTCTGGAGCCGCAGCATCATGACGACATCGGCCCCGGCGAGCGCCTTGTCGATGTCAGTGAAGCTGGTGACATTCATTCGGTCGAGCGCGGGGGGGAGCAGCGTGGCGGGTGCGACCACGCGGACGTCGGCGCCGAGCGCGGTGAGCAGGAGGATGTTGGAGCGCGCGACGCGGCTGTGGAGCACGTCACCGCAGATGGTGATAATCAGCCCCTCGATACGGCCTTTGGTGCGGCGAATGGTGAGCGCATCGAGCAGGCCTTGCGTGGGATGTTCATGCCGCCCGTCGCCCGCGTTGAGCACGGGGCAATCAACCTTGTCGGCGATCAGCTGAACCGCGCCAGAGCTGCCATGGCGGATCACCATCGCATCGGCGCGCATGGCGTTGAGCGTCATCGCGGTGTCGATCAGCGTCTCGCCCTTCTTTACGCTGGATTGCGCGGCGTGCATGTTGACGACATCCGCACCGAGGCGTTTTCCCGCGATTTCGAACGACAACAGCGTGCGCGTGCTATTTTCGAAAAAAGCGTTGATGATGGTGAGACCCGCGAGCGTAGCACTATGCTTTGACGCTTGCCGGTTGGGTTCGACCCATTTTTCCGCCTCGTCGATCAGATAGTGGATTTCCCATGGCGTCAGCTGCGAAATCGCCAGCAAATCACGGTGGGGGAAAGCGAGGCCGCCGGGCGGATAATCGCTGGCGGGACGGGGGGCGTGCGGTGTCATTAAAGCCGAGCCTCTAGGCAAAGCGGCACAGAATCGCAAGGCCCTGCGTTGCTAGCGGTTCAAGATAGCCAAGCCACCATAGGATGAGGATAGCGGTCCACAACAGGCCACGCACCATCATCTGACTGGCAAACGGTTGCTTGCGCGTTTTATGCCTGACTAGCCGCGATGCCAGCAGCCCGCCATATGCGCCGCCCAGCGTCATCCAGCCAAGCAGACTGGCTTCGGCTATGCGTCGTTTACCGGATTCGGCGCGATGTTTGTCTGCAATCATCTGAGCAAAGCTGAGGACGTTTGCGAACAACAGCCAATAAAGGAAGTAGGGTGCTCGTCATCGCACCAGCGCGTCGATTGCGCCTTGCAGGATGAACGCCGCTGCCGCGCTGTCGATGCGGTCCTTGCGTTGGCGCGGCTGACATCCGCCGCGATCATGGCGCGCTCGACGGCGGCGGTCGACCAGCGTTCGTCCCACAGCAGCACGGGCAGGCCAAGCGGCAAGAGGTTGCGGGCGAAGGCGCGCACGCCTTGGGTGCGCGGGCTGTCGCTGCCGTCCATATTGAGCGGGAGGCCGACGATCAGGCCCTTGACCGACTGTGCGGCGCAGAGGGTTTGGAGCGCGGCGAGGTTGGCGGTAAATTTGGTGCGGGCAATCGTCTTGTCGGGCGTGGCGAAGCTCCAGCCCGCATCACATAGCGCTATGCCGATCGTCTTGGTGCCGACGTCCAGCCCGGCGAGGCGGCCGCCGTGGGGGAGGGCAGCGGCGAAATCGGGGGCGGCGGTGGAGATCATCACGCCTTCTTGTCATTGCGACCGGAGCGAAGCAATCCTGAGCTGTTCAGCAGCGGCCATCATAATAGGGACAGTCCCTAATTATCGACGAGCGCGGTTGCTGCCGCCTATGACCTCTGATGATAATTAGGGACTGTCCCCATTTATGCGGTGTTTCGCCTAGCGCGCCGCAAACGCCCGCAACCGCCGTTCCACATCCGCGCGCACGTTCATCCAGAACAGCGGGATGTCGTAAACATGATAATTGTTGCCCGGCAGCACATAGGCGCCGACGTCGATGGGCTCGCCGATCATCAGCAACCCCAGCGTGTCGTCGCAGCGCGCGGGACGGCGCCGACCACCAATTCGGCTTCCTTGAAATCATTGTCGGGTTTGAGCGTGCCGAGATTGGCGCTAGCGTCGGCCACCGCATCGACGGTGCCGGTGAGCGGGTTGGTGCACAGCATCCGCGTGTCCCGCCGCGGGCGGCCGTCGAAACCCACGCTGGCGTCATAGGCGGTCATGACGAATTGGGGATCGGCAGGCTCGGCGAAGCTGACCCAAGACAGGACGCAGCTGGGTTGATCGGGGGCGTTGCAGGCGGGGAGGCCGAGCGACGGGAGGTCGGTTTCGACGCTGACCGGCCAGCCGACGATATAGGCCGCAGCGATGCGCCGGGCGAGCGGTTTGCCCGCCACGCGTTCCTTGAGCAGGCGGGTGAGGTGGAGCGCGCCCTGGCTGTGGCCGACGAGCAGGATCGGCTGGTCCTTGGGGATTTCCTTGAGCATCTGATCAAAGGCTTGCGCGACGTCGATATAGGCGGCGTCGATGGCCTTGCCCGCGGTCACCCGATCTTCGGCGAGGAAGGCGCCGAGTGTGGCCTGACGGTAGCGCGGCGCCCACATGGTCCCGGCGCTGTTGAAGGCGCTGGCAAGACCGCGCAAATAAATGTCGGTGCGGTGATTGGCATCGCGGTCGTCGAGCGGAGCGTTCCAGCGCGCGCGATTCATATAGCTGGTGGGGTGGACGAAGAAGACAGCGGCTTGGGGGAGCGGGGGCAAAGTCTCGGCGGGGGCCGTCGCAGCGCTGGTTCGGCGGCCTGCGCCGCTATGGGGCCGGAATTGGCAACGGCCTCTGGCGCGTCGGGGCGCAATGGGGCAGGCAGCCAAGCGGCGGGGTTTGCCGCAATGCCAGGGCGAACGAACCACATGGCCGGATCGGCATAGGCGTTGGGCGGGGCGGCGGCCTGTTCCTCAAACGCGGCGCTGGGGACAAAGGCGGCCTGGCTGAAATACATGGGATAGAGCCGCAGCGCGAGGACCACAGCGAAAACAAGCGCGATGCAAAAAGCAATGAAATAGAGAAATTTGCGCGCCAAGATGGAGGCTCCAAGTCAGATTTGTCGATCAATCCCCGTCTACCCAGAGCTTTGTCGAAGGATCGTTCTTTTCTTCGGCGGCGGAAGGAGAAGAACGGCTCTTCGATAAGCTCAGGGCGGGCGGGGTGGGGGCGAGGGTGATGCTCGCCAACTTGCAGCGCCATTTGCCTTGCCTTTATCGGCTGCGCAATGGCAGTTAGCGCGATGACTGAACCGTCCGCCGCAGCTGCGCCGCCGCCATCGTCCCGCATCGATGATATGGATCCGCCCTGGCGCGCGCGGCCCACGATCATGGCGGGCCTGTGCGCGGTGGCGGGCGTCATATTCTACAATCTGGTCGAAAGCGACAAAGCCTATGCTTTTGCGGCCTTTGTCGCGGTCGCGACCGTCAGTTTTGTCCTGATTGCCGAGCAACGGCGACTGCACTGGGCGATGATCTTCGCGCTGGGATGGGGTGCAGTGATCGGACTGATTTTGCATAATAATCAGGGGTATAATGTTGGCGCATCGCCGTTCGAATGGCCGTTCTGGTCAGGGCTGCTGGCGGTGTGCGTCGCCGCGCCATTGTTCCAGACGTGGCGCGATGTTGCCGGGAGCGCAAAAGAATGGCGCTGGTGGCGGCTGCCCTATGACCGGCTGCACCTTCATGCCTGGACCGACGCGGTTATAGGCGCGGCGGCGGTGGCTTTTGTGGGTATTTCGCTGGCGCTGGCGGCGCTGATTGCGGCGATGTTCAACCTGATAGGGATCACTGCGCTGAGCGAGCTGATGCAAAAGGGCTGGTTCATCATGGGGTTGGCGGGCGCGGCCTTTGGCGGGGCGGTTGGCCTGCTGCGCGAACGCGACCGGCTCGTCGGCAATTTGCAGCGGCTGGTGATGGTGGTGCTGGGCGTGCTGGCCCCGGTGTTGGCGGCGGCGTTGGCGCTGTTCCTGCTGTCGTTGATCGGGACGGGGCTGAACCGACTGTGGAGTTCGGGTTTTCAACCGCCGCGCTGATGCTGGGGGCATCGGCCTTTGCGGTGTTGCTCGCCAATGCGGTGATCGGCAATGGAACCGAGGACCGGGCGACCAACCCGGTGCTGCGCTGGGCCGCGCCGGTGCTGGCGGTGGCGGTGCTGCCGCTGGCGGTGATTGCGCTCTATTCGATGCTGATGCGGATCGGCCAATATGGCTGGACGCCCGAACGGCTGTGGGGGATGGTCGCGGTAGTGATTGCGCTGGCCTATGGCGTGGCGGGCGCATGGGCGCTGGCGACGGGGCGCCGGGATTTTGACGATGTGCTGCGGCCGTTGCAGCAGAAATTGGCCATTGGACTGATGCTGCTGGCGACATTTCTGGCGCTGCCAATCCTGGATTTCGGCGCGATCTCGACGCGGGATCAATTGGCGCGCCTGCAAAGCGGGGCGGTGAAGCCAGCGAAGTTTGACTGGGCGGCGCTGGCCTTTGATTTCGGGCCGGACGGGCGGGCGGCGCTGGCGCGGTTGGCAAAATCGGTGAACAAGGATTTTTCCGATCCGGCAAAAGTCGCGCTGAACACCAAAAACCGCTGGGAAATTGCCGACAGGAATGCGAGGGAGATATTGCGCCCGATTGAAAAGATGGTACGGGTCATGCCCGCCGACCGACCGCTAAGTCGGCAATTATACGCACAGATTGAAGGCGATTCGTTTTGCCGCCGCAATATGTGCATTGCACGGTGGGTTGGCGTCGACCGGATCGCAGTGATTGGTCGATATGATCCCGACGGTGAGCTTCAGGTGCAATGGTGGAAGCTGGATACGGCCAGCAAGGCGTGGCAGCGGCTTTACAACAATCAGGAGATCGCACGCGACGTGGGCGAAGATCGGACCGATTTGGGCACGGCCATGGTAACGACGCGCGTGGTGCCGATGCAGCAGCTGGTCGTCGATGGTCGGCCCGTTGGTGAACCCTTTGCGCCGCCGCCGTGACGGCGCTTGAAGCCAGCGGGGCAGGGTGCTAGCGGCGCGGCTTGATGTTTCAGGGACCAAACAGATGGCAGTGAATCAGGCGGATGTCCGCAAAATCGCCAGCCTTGCGCGGATCGCAATCAGCGACGCCGAGGTCGCGGCAATGGAGGGTGAACTGAACGGCATCCTTCGCTGGGTTGAGCAGCTGGGCGAAGTTGACGTGACCGGCGTTGAACCGATGACGGCGGTGATCCCAAACAAGCTGCGGCTGCGCGAGGATGTGATTAATGCCGATCCGTTGACCGGCGGCGGGGTGCAAGCGGCGGTGCTGGCCAATGCTCCGGCGCCGCAGCATGGGTTTTTCGGGGTGCCGAAGGTGATCGAATAACGGCTGTCCCCCAACACCGCTCGCCCTGAGCTTGTCGAAGGGCCGTTTTTTCTTTCTACGTCCGAGAAGCGAAGGCCAGTCCTTCGACAAGCTCAGGACAGACGGGTATGGATTGAACCATGGTTGAACTGACCAACCTCACCGTAGCGCAAATCCGTGATGGCCACCGGGCAGGCGAATTTACCGCTGTCGAAGTGGCGGAGGCTTTCAATGCCAATGTGACGGCGGCAAAGGCGCTGAATGCGTTCATTGTCGAGACCCCCGAACATGCTTTGGCAGCGGCGCAGCGGGCCGATGCGGACCGTGCGGCGGGTACGCTGAAGCGGCTGTCGGGCGTGCCGATTGGCATGAAGGATTTGTTCGCGACCAAAGGCGTGCAGACCACGGCGGCAAGCCACATGCTGGAGGGCTTCATCCCGCAGTATGAATCGACCGTGTCGCAGAAGCTGTGGGATGCGGGCGCGGGGATGCTGGGGAAGCTGAACCTTGACCAGTTCGCGATGGGATCGTCGAACGAGACGAGCTATTTTGGCAATGTCATTTCGCCATGGCGGCGCAACGTGGCGGCAATGCAGC
>JAAUPH010000154.1 GCA_012035435.1 Sphingopyxis sp.
ACCGATTGCATGGACTGCCGCAATGAGCCAGTTTGCCATCCTGTTTGGCGACCGATTTTCGGTCTCAGCTAGCTGAGACCGAAACACATGACCCGGTTCCCGCTTACACAGAGTATCAGACACACCCGCAGTTCCAGCGCCTGATGGCAGACAGCGGCGTCACCTGCTCGATGAGCCGGTCAGGCAACTGCTGGGACAATGCGGCGATGGAGAGCTTCTTCTCTTCGCTCAAGACCGAGCGGATCGCGAGGAAAGTCTATCGGTCGCGGGACGAAGCCAGGGCCGATGTGTTCGATTACATTGAATGCTTCTACAACCCCGTCCGGAGGCACTCGACCATCGGATACCAAAGCCCCAGCGACTTCGAACGCGAAGCCGGTGTAGCATGAATGTGCCTATCTCGGTGTCCACCAAACCGGCAGCAGGCCATGCTTTCTTTGATGCAATCAAAGTCGGAAGCCCTCTAGTCGAAATCGTCTTCCCAATCGATGCCAAGCGAAAAGCAAAGCGAGCGAAGCGTTCGCCAGTCCGCCGTCGCCATTTCCCCCACCAGCTTTTCGAGTTGGATCTTGTCCAGTTCCGCGACGCTTTGAGCGATTTGACCGATCATATCCTGCGGCAGGTCGCCCTGTAGACCAGCCCCATTTACCGCCAAGGCAGTCGCGACCATATGCTTGCAAAACCCGGAATCCTCGTAAGCTGGACATGAGCAATTTCCAGAAATTGTCGCCGCTGACCGGTCCAGCCACACCGTATAATCGCTTGTCCCGAAAGCCGCAGCAAGGACGCCCAAGCCATTCATGCTCAACAAGGCAATATGACCATGATCGGCATAGCCCCGTCCGCGGGCGAACGCCTTGTCTCCAGCCAGCTTGCGAAGTGCGTCCTCATCGAACGGCTGGTGGTCACGCGATCTCATGTGTGCGGCTGCAAGACCGGATCATTCGCGATCATGTCGAGCGCGTCATCCAGCGTGGCGGAACCATGATAGGGGTACCATTGGCCGGTATGGCGGTGCCACATGATATGGAACCTGGTTTCGGTCAGGCACTCCTCGTCATGATCGAGCCGCACCCAAGCGGAATCGAACTCCTCGCCAGCATTGTCGTCAAAGCCCGAACGGTAACGGATGAAGAAGCTGTATTTGCTGCCGCGCCATTTGCCGTGGAGTGCGATTGGGTAGTTCCATTCGGTCGGCATGATTTCGGGCAGAAATCGAGGTGCCAGTTGCTCCGCAATGAATGCCGCACAGCGTAGCGAGATCTGCTGCTTCTCATCCTTCGACAGTTCCTTGACGCGGACCCAGCAGCGGACAGACTTGGTCATTTCAGGTCCCTATCCCCTCGGCTTTCGTGATCAATTGCAAATGACCGTCAACCGATTGGTGCAACCTGACGGTCATTTGTAGCCCAACGATGTGGTGAGCGCGGTTACCGTCCAGAATACCGTTGCATTTTTGAGTCAGCCACATTCCCTTGAATCATCGCGCTCTTACTTTTTAATAGGTTATGGCAATAGTGCGCCATCGCACAGATAATCATACATCATCAACAAAACTACCGCCAATCCCTTGCGATTTAACGAATTTCTATCCGTCTCTACGCCACATCCCTACTCCCACTCGATGGTGCCCGGCGGCTTTGACGTATAGTCATAGACGACGCGGTTGATGCCCTTCACCTCGTTGATGATCCGCGTTGCAGTTCGGCTCAGGAAAGCAGCGTTGAAAGGGTAAATGTCGGCAGTCATCCCGTCGGTCGAGGTAACGGCGCGTAGGGCGCACACGCTGTCATAGGTGCGGCCATCGCCCATGACGCCCACGGTGCGGACGGGGAGCAGCACGGCAAAGGCCTGCCAGATCGCATCATAAAGCCCGGCGGTGCGGATTTCGTCGAGATAGACTGCGTCGGCCTTGCGCAAAATGTCGCAGCGTTCCTTCGTGACTTCGCCCGGTATTCGAATGGCGAGGCCGGGGCCGGGGAAGGGGTGACGGCCAACGAACTGGTCGTTCAGGCCCAGCTCGCGGCCCAGTGCGCGCACTTCATCCTTGAACAGCTCGCGCAGCGGCTCGACCAGTTTCATGTTCATGCGTTCGGGCAGGCCGCCGACGTTATGATGGCTCTTGATCGTCACCGACGGCCCGCCGGTGAAGGACACGCTTTCGATGACGTCGGGGTAGAGCGTCCCCTGCGCCAGAAAGTCCGCGCCGCCAATCTTCCGCGCCTCTTCCTCAAACACATTGATGAATTCGGCGCCGATGAACTTGCGCTTTTTTTCGGGGTCGGTCACGCCCGCCAGCCCCGCCATGAAGCGCTCTTCGGCATCCACAACGACCAGCGGAATGTTATAATGATCGCGGAACAGCGTTTCGACCTGCTCGCGCTCCTTCATGCGCAGCAGGCCGTGGTCGACAAATACGCAGGTCAGCTGCTCGCCGACGGCTTCATGGATCAAAATCGCCGCGACCGAGCTGTCGACGCCGCCTGACAGGCCGCAAATGACCCGGCCCGAACCCACTTGTGCGCGGATTTCGGCGATTTTCGTGGTGCGAAATTCGGCCATCGTCCAGTCGCCCGAACAGCCGCAGACTTTGTGGACGAAATTGGCAATCAGCTTGCCGCCGTCGGGGGTGTGCACCACCTCCGGGTGGAACTGCGTGCCATAATAGCGGCGCTCGTCGTCGGCGATGACCGCAAAAGGCGCGCCTTCGCTCACCGCGACGATGCGAAAACCGGGGGCAAAGTCGGTGACCTTGTCGCCGTGGCTCATCCACACCTGATGCCGCGAACCCTTGTCCCACAGCCCGTCGAATAGCTTGCAATCGTCGGTAATGTCGATGAAGGCGCGGCCGAATTCGCCCCCTCTCTCCCCATCCACCCCGCCGGCCTCGACGCGGCCGCCAAGTTGCTGCGACATCGTCTGCTGACCATAGCAGATGCCAAGGATGGGAAGGCCGCTGTCGAACAATAATTGCGGCGCGCGCGGGCTGCCTTCGGCGGGCACGCTGGCGGGCGATCCCGACAGGATGATGCCCTTGGGCTTCAGCCGCGCGAAAGCCTCCTCGGCGGCATTGAACGGAGCGATTTCGCTGTATACCCCGGCCTCGCGGACGCGGCGGGCGATAAGCTGGGTCACCTGGCTGCCGAAATCGACGATCAGGATGGTTTCGGAAGGCTGAATGATCATCGCCGCGCGATAGGCAAAGGGTGGAGGCGAGTCCAGAGGGCGGGGCAAGGCAGACGCGGGCCCTGACATGTTTTTGCGACATAGATGGACTAGCGCCGGAACTCCTAGTGATCATAAGGGTTTGCGCCTATGGCGTGGCCAATAGACATCAGAACCTTTAAAGGGCAACATTCTCCCATGAATTCAGCTGACTTACGCGCGCCCACGGGCTCGCTTGCTGTGATGGCAGCGACCCTGCTGTGCGCTGCACCCGCGCTGGCCGCCGAAGCACCGCCGGCGACGCAGGAAGAACGCGCCGCAACCGATGATGCAGCGAGCGCCGAAATTGTCGTCACCGCACAGCGCCTTTCGGGTCAGCTCGACACCGATGTGCCGTCCGAGATCGAACTCGATGAGGCGGCGATTGCCAGCTATGGCGCAAGCTCGGTCGCCGACTTGCTTGCGGCGCTCAGCCCGCAGACGCGCTCCGGGCGCGGGCGCGGCGGCGGCCAGCCGGTGGTGCTGATTAACGGTCGCCGCGTGTCCGGCTTTCAGGAAATCCGCCTGATCCCGCCCGATGCTATCGCCAAAGTTGAGGTGTTTCCGGAGGAAGTGGCGCTGCAATTTGGCTATTCCGCCGACGAGCGCGTCGTCAATTTCGTGCTCAAGTCCAATTTTCGTCAGTTCGCGGTCGATCCCGAATATGGGCTATACACCCAGGGAGGCCGCAGCCGCTTCGAGCTGGACAGTAATTTCCTGCGGATCAGCGAAAAGGCCCGGATCAACGTCAACGCCACCTATGAGACCGAAAGCCTGCTGACCGAGAGTGAGCGCGATTTGCTGCCCGTCAGCGGAAATGTCGCCGACACCGGGGCGCGCAGCCTGCTCCCCAGCTATGATCGCTATATCGGCGATGCCAGCATTGCCTATTCGCTCGACAAGCTGACGCAGTTGACGATGACAGGCCGCTTTGAACAGACCGACAATCTCAGCCTGCTTGGCCCCGGCGTGGACGGGATCGCGGACCCGCTCGAACGCGACAGCCGCAACCGTGTCTTGTCGGGAGGGACAAGCGCGAGCGGGATGCTGGGCAAATGGCGCTGGGTCTTGTCGGGCAATTATGCCGACACCGACCAGCGTATTTTTACCGACCGGCTGACCGGCGCGACCGACCGGTTTGACAGCAGCCAGCAAATCTTCGGCGCGAATGCCACATTGTCGGGGACCGTGACTGAGGGGTGGGCTGGCCCCATCCGCGCGACCTTTGCGGGCGATTATGGCGGCCAGCGTTTTGACAGCCGGGCAGAGCGGGGTGGGGCGATCCAGACCACCGACCTGGCGCGCGACATATTTGGCGCGAACAGCTTTGTCTCGCTGCCGTTGCTGGATCCGGAATATGGCATTGCCAAGATCGGTCGGGTGGGGCTCAACGCCAATATTGGCTGGCGCGATTTGTCCGACTTTGGCGGATTACTGTCATGGGGCGCGGGGCTCAACTGGTCCTTGTCGCGCCGCTTGTCGATCAATTTCGGCTATTCAAGCGACGAGGCTGCACCAGGCATCCAGCAAATTGGTGCCGCGCCGCTGGTGACGCCGCAGGTCGCCTATTTCGATCTGGTGCGCGGTGAGACGGTGTTTATTGAAACCATATCGGGCGGCAATCCGCTCTTGCTGGCTGAGCAGCGCCGCGATCTGCGCTTTGGCCTCAACTGGCAGATGATCGACGATCTGGGCCTGTCGGTACAGCTCAACCGCAACCGCAGTGATGATACGACCAATGTTTTTCCGTTGTTGACTCCAGCGATTGAGGCGGCCTTTCCGGGACGCGCGGCCCGCGATGCCAACGGGCGGCTGGTGCGGCTCGACCTCCGCCCGGTGAATTTCGACCGGACCGAAACTACACAGCTGCGCTGGGGCCTCAACTTTAGCAAAGCGATCGGGCCGCAGCGTGGCCCCGGCGCGGGTGGTCCGCCGCCAGTAGAGGGCCAGGGCCATGGGGAACAGGAAGGCGGCGCCCTGGGCGCTGGTGGTGAAGACGATAATGTACTGCAGGAAATCCGGCGGTTCAACGCGCCGAACATCTCACGATCGATCGCCAGGGCCGCATCGACGCGCAGCGCTACCAGGCCCTCGCCGCGCGGCCGATCAGCTTGAGGCCTCCGCCAGCGAGCTCGAACACCTGGCTGCCGAACTGGAAAAGAACGAACAGCTTTCAGAAGACCCCCGCGAGGCGGCCGCGCAGCTCAGCGAGACCATGATCGAGGCCGAGATGCGACTGCGCCGCGAGACCGGCCTCGCGCGGGGTTCGACGTGTACGACGACGCCTTTCCGAGCGGCGGCATCGATCGATCGCCTGGCCAGATCCAGCGTCAGGGTGCCGCCATTGGGCATGGCGTCGCGTGCGTTGTTGGCCAGGTTGACGACGCTGGAGTTGAGTTGATCCCGGTCGACCAGGATCGACCACAGATTCGGCTCGGCCTCGAACTTGATCTCGATCTGCTCGCCCATGCGTGCGGCGCAGCAGGCTGCTGAGGCGCACGGTATCGCCACTCGGATTAGGCAAAGCCAGTTCGGGTGCCTGCATGCCAACGGCAATTGGGCCGGCAGCAGGTTGAGGTTGAGCTGCCTCCACCCTTTTGTTTACCTGATCCTGAAACCGGGTAAGCACCTGCTGTACTACTTCCGGAGAAAGCGTTGAGGACTGGGCAGAATAACCCGTCATGCCCTCATATAATTTATCGGGGTTGATTTCGGCCTGATACTGAATCAGGTTACGGGCGAGGTCCATGCCAATGGCATAGGCCATGCTGTCCTCCTTCGTCAACATGGGGGTTTTAGCCGCTTCAGAAGGCTTTTTGGTTTTGGGAGATTTACCGCCTTTTTGAGCCGATACCTGCCCGGGAAGGGC
>JAAUPH010000155.1 GCA_012035435.1 Sphingopyxis sp.
GCCTTCGCTTGCTGGGAACCAACGCCGCGCCGGCCATCCCCCATGCTCATCCCCGTTAATCGAGGATCCAGAAATCGGCGGCTCCGTTTTGGAAGGGCTTGCTGCCATTGGCCTGCCTACCTGCCCATACTTTCTCTCCATGCTGACCAATCGCTCGCCGTCCGTCAAAATGGCTGCCATTGAGGCATTGGCCGGTGATGCTTTTGTTGATCTACCGGAGACCGTCCCCGCACTGCTCCGCAGTCTGACCGCGCTGCAAGGGCGGCTCGGCCCGCACCCCCTGCCCGCGCTCAAAACCGCGTTCAGCGGGTCGGGCGTGCTCGATCAGGCAAGCTGTGACCGCTTTGTCGCGGCCTTTGGTGTGCCAGCCATCGACTATTATGGCGGCCGCGAATTTGCGACCGCCATTTTATGCCGATCCATCCGGGCTTTCGACGGTGTCAAGCTCAGGCGGGCTGCCGGTCAACTGTTTGATCCGCGTTGTCGATGACGAAGGCAATGCATTGCCGGATGGCCAAACCGGCATCGTAATGGTCCATTCGGATAGCATGATGCTGGATCTGCCTCCCGCCACAGATTCCCGCTGGCAGGGCTGGCACGACAGCGGCGATCTTGGCGTCATCGACAGTGGCGGGCGGCTGCGTATCGTCGGGCGGCGGCGCGAAGTCATCAAGGCGCGCGACGGCACATTGGTGTTTCCAGCCGAGGTGGAAGCGGCGCTGATGGCAATCAGCGGCGTGCACGAAGCTGCGGTCTTCGGTCATACGGTGACCGACGGCACAGAGCATATCATTGCCGCCGTTATATTGGACGCGGCGGAGGAGCGTTTTGCGGAGCGGGCCAAGCCATTGCTGCTCAGCGCGCTCGGCCAGAACCGCCTGCCATCGCGCATCTTCGAACTGGACAGCCTGCCGCGTGTTGCATCGCAAAAAATTGATCGCTCCGCCCTGCGCCGTTCGTTAGGTAAGCGGCTGGAAGATTTATAGGGGGACGTGGGGGCAATGCTTGTGAACTATCCGACATTGGCGGAACGGATCGATGCGCGGCTGGCGGAGGCCAAGGTGCGGCGCACCGCTTATGTCATCGATGGGCAGGCGACCGATCATGCGACCGCGATGGACCGGCTGCATCGCGCCTTTGGCCTGTTCACCGCCAAGGGATTGGTTCCGGGGGACCGGCTGGCGATGATCAGCACCGATGTGGCCGCAGTAGCAACGCTGATGCTGGCGGGCATCCGCTTCGGCCTTGGTATGGTGAACCTTAACCCCGACATGACAGCCCACGACATGGGTATCGCGCTCGGTGCCTGCCAACCGGCGCATCTGTTCGTCGATCAGGCGATTTTTGATCGCATGGCCTTTCCCCAAGGATTGGGCATTACCACCGTCGCGGCACAGACCGCACGATCCGGCGGCCTGCTCAGCCGTTTACGGCGCAATATGGACGGCGATGCCAAGGGCTTCTGGAGCGAACTTGCCGCCACAGAACCGGCCGCCGCGCCGCCGCATCCCGCGCCTGACGCAGCAGCCATGATGCTATTCACATCCGGCACCACGAGCACGCCCAAGGTCGTAGTGCTCAGCCACGCCAATTTGTCGGCGCAGATAGGGGCTTTTGCCGACGTTTATGACTATGACGCCGACAGCCGCATCCTCAATCCGCTGCCGCTGCATTTTACCGACGGAATGCTGCATGGGCCCATCGCGGCGCTGGTCTTTGGTGCCACGCTATACCGGCCGACGCGCTTTGATTTTCAGCAAATTGAGGATCTGGTCCACTCGATCTACCGCGACAATATCACGCACTTCATCGTCGTACCGGCGCTACTGTCGATGCTCGACCGGCTGGGTGAGGCTTTTGCCGACGCATTCGATAGCGCGGCGTTCCGCTATATCCGCAGCAGCGGAGACGCGCTGCCGGAAACGCTGTGGCGGTCGATCGAGGCGCGCTTTGGCGTTCGCGTCGTCAACACCTATGGCATGTCCGAAACCGTGTGCGAGGCGACATACGCGGGGCCCGATGACGCCAGCCGCGTGATCGGGTCCATTGGCCGCGCCGTCGGCTGCGAACTTAAGATCGTCGATGAGGATGGTGCCGAACTTCCGCTGGGCGAGTCCGGCGAATTGCTGATTCGCGGCGACATCATCATGCAGGGCTATCTGGGTCAACCCGAACTCACCGCGACCACCATCCGCGACGGATGGATGCACACCGGCGACATTGCGACGATGGACGCCGACGGCATTGTCCGCATCGCCGGGCGGCGCAAGGCGCTGATCATCACCGGCGGCATGAATGTTCAGCCGCAGGACATTTCCGATTGCCTGCTGGCCCACCCCGATGTGGCGGAGGCGCATGCCTATGGCCTGCCGCACGCGCTGTGGGGGGAGCAAATTGCCGCTGCCGTCCGCCTCCGCCCCGACCGCGTCGTGACCGATCAGCAACTGATCGCGCACTGCGCCGCAACGCTCAGCCCGCACAAAGTCCCGCGGCTGGTCGCCATCGTCGACGAACTACCGCGCAACGCTGCCGGGAAAGTGCTGGTCGACAAGCTGCGCGCCGCAACGGCGGTTTTGGACCAAAGCGCGGGCGGTGCGGGCGAAGGCGATATGTTCGCGACCGTTCAGCAACTTGCCGCACGTGAATTTGGCGTTGACGCGGCGACGTTGCGGCTGACGTCGGAGCCGGCGAACACGCCAGGCTGGAATAGTCTGGCGCACATTAATCTGGTCAGTTCTGTGGAGGCGACTTTTGGCGTGACCTTTGGCGCGGCGGACATCTTGCGCTTTCATTCGCTGAACGATTTTGTGCTGGGGATACAGCGTCAACGTGGCGGTTGATCGTCCTCCCCATGGCCGCAAGGCTTGGCGACCCGAATTGCCGGTCGTCGCCGCACCAGCGTCGGCCTGGTTGCTGACGGCGCTCATCCTGGGCGGGATGCTCGGTGCCATGGGCCTGCTGGCGGCGCTGAGCTGATCGATGGCCAATTATGTTTCGCTGGAATGGCTGGTCTGGATTTGGCTGACGGTCGGCCTTTACTGGCTCGCCCCGCGCGAGGTGCGCGGCTGGCTGCTCATGGCGCTATCGCTTGCTTTCATGGTCAGCGTCGCGCCCTTGTCTGCCGTCATCCTGATCGGCTCCTGCGCGCTCACCCATTTCGCCGGCAATGTGCTGCGTCCGACGGGCCGGACCGTTACCGCGGCGTCGCTGGTCATCGTCGCCGTGGTCGTCGCTTTCAAGCTGGGGCAAACGATCAATAGCGACATTCCGGGCGGCAATATCCTGATCCCGCTGGGCCTTTCCTATTACAGCTTTCGCTGTCTCCATTTCTTGATCGAACGCTACAAAGGCCGCATTGCGCAGATGCAATTTGGCGATGTTGCGGCCTATCTCTTCTTCCTCCCCACATTTCTGGTCGGGCCCATCCACCGCTTCGACACCTTCCATGCCGACCGCCGCCGCCAGCGGTTCGATATGGCGCTGCTGTCGCTGGGGCTGGAGCGGATTGTTCAGGGTTATGCCAAGATTGTGGTCCTCGCGAATTATGGCACCGGAACTGTGCTAGGCGGCTATGTGGACGGGCTCGATCCGGACAGTGCCTGGGCGCTCTATCTGGGGATCGTCCAGAACGGGCTGAACCTTTATTTTCAGTTTTCCGGCCACACCGACATCGCGATCGGTTTTGCACTGATGCTCGGCTTCCGGATCATGGAAAATTTCCACTGGCCCTATTTGCAGCCCAATATTTCGGCCTTCTGGCAGAGCTGGCATCGCTCGCTATCCTTGTGGTGCCGCGAGTATATTTATGGCGTGGTTGTCGCCTATACGCGTAGCCCCGCGCTGGGCGCGCTCGGCACGATGGTGGTCATCGGGCTGTGGCATGAAATCTCGCTGCGCTTTCTGTTGTGGGGCGCCTATCATGCCTCGGCCTGATCCTCTGGCAGCGGTGGCAGGATTACAAGCTGGCCCACGGCGTCACCGCGCCCCGCGCTCTCGCCACGCCGCTCTACGTCCTGTCGGTGCTGGCGACAGTTCATTTTGTCTGGTTCGGCTTTGTCATTCTGACGGCACCCACCGTGGGCGAGGCGCTCGACCTCTTCGCCCGCCTTGCAAGGGCATTATAGCGATGTCGCTGTTCGGCATATTGAGCAAATATCTGCCGCGTTCGGCTGCGATCCTTGTGTTCGCGCTGATCTATGTCGCGATCATTGTCACGATGGTCCTGCTGCTGCCGACACCAGCCGCCGACTTCCGCTATGGGCGCTACTGATGACTGATCGGCGGCGCGAAATATTGTTTGGCCTGGGCCTGCTCCTTCCGGTCCTGATCGGTTTCGCGGGGGTTGAGTGGCTGCTACAAAAGCGCGAGGCCGCGATGGTGGAGCGCAAGGTCGATTGGAGCGGGCTGCGGGCACAGGCGGCCATCGGCGACCCCGACCGCGTGCTGTTCAAGCCCGGCGCGCAATTCGGCAATATCAGCTTTAACGCGCTCGGTTTTCGCGGCCCAGACATTGCGCTGCCCAAGCCGGCAGGCACCATTCGCATCATGTTCCTCGGCGATTCAAAAACTTTTGCGGGCGAAGTTCGCGAGGAACAGGCTTTGGCCGCGCAAAGCATCGCCAAGCTGCGCGCGCTGCATCCACGCTGCAGCTTTGACTATGTGAATGTCTCCGGACCGCAATATTCGCTGGGCGACCTCACAAGCTTGGTCCGCGCCAAACGCGATATCATCGACCCAGACCTTACCGTCGTGATGGCGGGATCGGCGACCGATCTTATCGGATCGCTCGGCAAGCGCGCAACGCCCCCGGTCGGTCCGCTGGCCGCGAACCAGCAACCGGCGACCAGCGGGCTGTCGGCCATGATCGAACAATCCATCGCCATCAAAACCGTGCGGCGCGAAATTGGTCTGTTGTCGCCGCTAACCCCGCTCGACAACAGCGCGCGCGAAGACCTCAACATATTGGCGTTTCGGCAGCGCTGGATGCTCCACCAACTATCGTCCGAGATTGGCGACGTCCCCACAATGACCATTGCCTACCGCACCCGTGAAAAGGGCGGTTCGGGCATCGCTTCCTATTGGCTGGGCGCACGGCGGCTGCGGACGGCCTTCCCCGGCATTAGTGCGGAAAAAGCGCACGCCACGTTGCAACTTGTTGTCGATGCATCGCGCAATCATGCCGCGGCCGCACGATGGCGGCAGATCGACCCGCTGAAATCCATGATCGGCCAGCCCGAATATTACTATGATCGCAGCCATTTCTCGCCGCTCGGTCATGCCAAAGTGGGCGCGGCTGTGGCGGATGAGGCGGCGACCATGGTCACCGAGGATTGCCGGATCGCGCCCGGGATCCGCTAAGCGAAATGCAGGCGGCGATACTTGCCGCGAAAATATAGCAGCGGGTCACGGCGCGGTTCGAACTGGGCGCGCACCACATCGCCGATCAACAGAAAATGGTCGCCCGCTTCGTGCACCGCATGGCGTTTGCACTCGAACGAAACGAGCGAGCCGTCGAGCAGCGGAACCCCGGTCTCGCCCGGCCCCCAGGCGGTCGCCGCAAAGCGATCTTCGCCCCTGCCCGCAAAACGGTTTGAGGCAGGTTGTTGGCCGATCTGCAGCACATTGACGCCGAAATGCGCCGCCTCGCGCAGCACCGGCGCGCTGCCCGCGGTATTGGCGATGCATACCAGCAGCAACGGCGGATCGAGCGACACCGACGTAAAACTGTTCGCGGTCAGCCCGATCGGACGCCCCTCCGCATCCATCGCGGTGACGATGGTAATGCCGGTCGCAAAACAGCCCATCGCATCGCGCAAGGTTCGCGCATCCGATCCGGCGCGAAATTCAGTCGCTGCGCGCGGTTGCTTGCGTTCGAGAAAGTCGAGCAACAGGCCGAGAAATGCTTCAGTCCGGTCGGTCACGACCAGCAGCTCGGCATCGCCCACCTCGGCACTTTTCGCCGTTGGGCAGCGCCGCGTCGAACGCCTGCGAAGCGTCCGACCGCTCCATCCAGCTCAACCCTCCGCGCACCAGCAACGTCGGCAGAGTAATAGC
>JAAUPH010000156.1 GCA_012035435.1 Sphingopyxis sp.
TCCGGCCGGTCGACCAAGACTTGCCTGTCGAACCGGCCGGCCCGCAAGAGTGCCGGATCCAGGATTTCAGGCCGATTGGTCGCCGCCATCAGAATGACTCCGATGCGGGGATCGAAGCCGTCCATCTCCACGAGCAACTGATTCAAGGTCTGTTCTCGTTCTTCATGCGCCATGGGCCCCATCCCGCGGGCTTTCCCGAGCGCATCCAGCTCGTCGATAAAGATAATACAGGGGGCTTTAACCTTGGCCTGATCGAAGAGGTCCCGCACGCGGGCTGCCCCGACCCCCACAACATTTCCACGAACTCGGACCCGCTGATGCTGAAAAACGTCACGCCTGCCTCTCCTGCCACAGCGCGAGCCAGGAGCGTCTTGCCGGTTCCAGGAGGACCGACGAGCAAGATGCCTTTCGGAATCTTTCCTCCGAGACGCGTGAATTTTTCCGGCGTCTTGAGAAATCAATCACCTCGCGCAGTTCTTCCTTCGCCTCATCTACGCCGGCCACATCGGCGAAGGTGACCTTGATGTTCTTCTCGGCGTAGATCTTCGCCTTCGACTGTCCCACGGTCATGAACCCACTCTGGCCCTGCCCGAAGCGGCGCATGGCAAAAACCAAATACCGACGAAGACCACCGCAGGAAGGACCCAGGAGAGGATGTCGCGCAGGAAGGTTTCAGGATCGAATTCGAGCTTCAGGATATCGAGACTCTCGCGCAGGGCGACCAGCTGATCGGCGAGGAGCTTGATCTGTTCGAGCTGCTTCAGGATCTGGTCGTCGAGCTTGAGGTTCTGCGCAATCATCTCGCGAAGCTGCAGCTTCGCCTCGGCCAGGACCTCGACGATCTTCGCGAGGTTCGTCGTGTCGATCGTCGGCACGCCCTGGGCGTGGAGCCTGTCCGGCGCACCGATGGTCGAAATGAGAAGGGCGGCGATGAGAGCGAAGCGGCGCATGGGGTCAATCCTTCACGACAAGGAACAGTTCATCTTCGGCGTAGGCCTGGAGGAGGAGGGCATAGCGGGCCTGCTCGACCTTCACCCGCACGGCTGCGAGGCGCTGGAGCACATAGGCGATGCGGGTGACCTCGGCCCGGGCATAGGTATTGAGATCCATCGCCTCCTTGGTCGAACCCGTGGTCGGGATGCGGGTGATGATCTCCTTCAGCCGCGTCATGGACTCGGTGAGGATCAGGCTCGAATGCATGCCGTAATGCAGACCGGCATCGGCGACGTTCGAGCTTTCCGCAATGACCATGTCGGCCGGGTCTAGCGTGCCGACCGTGTCGACCCCTTCGATCCGCGCGGCGTAGGAATTGTAGTTCGCTGTGACCCGGACAACGTAGTCCTGCGTCTCCGCATAAGGCGGGATGCCGCCATACTCGATCACGGCACCGGGGCCCGCGTTGTAGGCCGCGAGGGCTAGCGGCATGGATCCGAAACGGTCGAGCTGTTCGAACAGCTTTGGCAATGCGGCTTCTGATGATGCGGTCGAAAAAGCGATCAGCATCGGTTCGCGGATGTAGCGGATCAACGTCCAGATCCGGCGGCCAAGGAATAGCGCGCCAAGCGACAACAAGATCGCCCACAAGATCGACAGTGAGAAGTAAAACTCCAGCACCAGTTCGGCATAGGTCTGCAGGATCGCCAGACCGCTTTTGGAGACCACACCGGCAAGCGCGCCGAACACCGCAATGGGGGCAATGCGCATCACATAATGGGTGATCTGGAGCATCATTCGGCAAGCGCTTCGGCCCCGCGCACCAGCGGCGCGCCCTTCTCCCCCAGCGCGGACAAAGCCAAACCTGCGAACAGCGAGAAGACGAGGATTTGCAGGATGTTGTTCGTGGCCATCGCCTCGAACGCGTTTTTGGGGAATATCGAGAGGATGAACTCCCAAAAATCGAGCTTCTTGACCTCGCCAATGCTTGATGCCGCAGCCGCAACCGTATCGACCGGCGCGCCCACGCCGGGCTGGAACAGATTGACCATCAGCAGGCCAAGCCCGATCGAGATGAAGCTGGCGGTGATAAACCACGCGATGGCGCGAAAACCTATGCGGCCAAGCGCGCTGCTGTCGCCCATATGCGCGATGCCAACGACGATGGTAGACAGGATCAGCGGCGCAACGAGCAGTTTGATAAGGTTGAGGAAGATGTCCGACAGCAGTTTGAACGTCTTGGTCAGATAGCCGAACCATTGGGCGTCTGCGGGCAGGCTGACATGGACGATATAGCCCACCACCACACCCAAAATCATCCCGGCGAGAATATACCAGGTTAGTTTGCGATCCATCTTTTCATCCCCCAAAAGCTTCAGAGCCAATAAACCCCGCCTGCCCTGAGCTTGTCGAAGGGCTGTTCTTCTTTAGCGGCGGGGAGAAGGAAATACAGTCCTTCGACAAGCTCAGGACAGACGGGGTATCAAAATCACCCGCATTGCGCGCGGTGGAGCAGTTTCTGGTCGGCGAGCACCAGCGCCATCATCGCTTCGACCACGGGCGTGCCGCGGATGCCGACGCAGGGGTCGTGGCGGCCCTTGGTGATGATGTCGGTTGCCTTGCCGCTGCGGGTGATGGTTTCGACGGGGGTCAGGATGCTGCTGGTAGGTTTGAAGGCGACGCGGACGACGACAGGCTGGCCGGTCGAAATGCCGCCCGCGATTCCACCCGAATTGTTGGTCAGAAATTCGGGCCGATTGCTGCCATCGGATGCCGGGCGCATGCGGTCGGCATTGTCCGCACCCGATAGCCGTGCCGCATCAAAGCCCGCACCAATTTCCACGCCTTTGACCGCATTGATCCCCATCATCGCGTGGGCGAGTTCCGCGTCCAGTTTGGCATAAAGGGCGCGCCCCAGCCTGCAGGCACGCCGGTCGCCGCGCATTCGATCACTGCGCCGAGCGAGCTTCCGGCGAGCCTTGCCTCATCGACCAGCTTTTCCCAGCGCTGTGCCGCTGCCGGGTCGGGGCAGAAAAGGGATTGCGGTCGATTTCCTCCAGATCGAAATTATCACGATCGATGGAATCGCCGCCGATCTCGGCGACCCATGCGTGGATCAACACTTCCGGGATGACCAGCCGCGCCACCGCTCCAGCAGCCACACGCGATGCCGTCTCCCGCGCGCTCGACCGCCCGCCGCCGCGATAGTCGCGAAAGCCATATTTGGCGTCATAGGCATAGTCGGCATGGCCGGGGCGATAGGCCTGCGCAACTTCGGAATAATCCTTCGACCGCTGATCGACATTGTCGATCATCAGACTGATCGGTGTGCCCGTGGTCTTGCCTTCGAACACACCCGACAGGATGCGCACTGCGTCAGGCTCCTGCCGCTGCGTTGTATATTTGCTGGTCCCGGGACGCCGTCTGTCGAGATAGGGTTGGATATCGGCCTCGGTCAACGCCAGCCCGGGGGGCGAGCCGTCAACCACCGCGCCAATGGCAGGCCCATGGCTTTCCCCCCAAGTGGTGAAACGGAAGAGATGGCCGAAGCTGTTGACCGACATAGTGCCCTAACGCGCGAAAGCAGCGGCATAATCCGCGCGCCCGCTTTTCGGGATTTGTAGCGATTTGTCCAGCAACAGCGCCATAAAATGTGGACCAGCATAGGGCGAAGCGAAGGGAGCCGCGATCGCGGCGTCATAGCCAAAGCGTGGATAATAATGAGGGTGGCCAAGCACAAAACTGACCTGGATGCCGTCATTGGCCAGTCCCACAAGGCCATGGCGGATTAGTGCCGAGCCCACTCCGCGTGCTTGAACAGCCGGCAGAACAGCAACCGGCCCCAGCGCCGCGCCGCGCCAGTCCTTGCCATCCGCTACAATCATCATCTGGCTGAAGAGGCCATAGCCTATAACAGTCCCGGCCTCTTCGGCAACCATCGACGAGAGGACATCGCCTTCTGCCACCAGCGCGGCGACGAGGTCAGCCTCGCCCTGATATCCCATCGGGCTGGCGGCAAAAAGCCGCGTGCAAGATCGTCGCTATTGTCGCAGCATCATCATTGCACGCGTCGCGGATCGTAAATGACGGCGACATCATGAACGCGCCTTCCAATCCGCCAATTCAACCCCCAGCCGCGCGCGCAGCCCGCGCAAAATCATGACCGCTGCACCCAGCCCGGCGATGCGCCCTTCGGTGACCATGCCAAAACCCTCACCAATCCGGCCGCCATAGACGAAGGCCGCGCACATGACGGCAAAGGCCGCACCCGAAAAGAAGGCATCGAAAATTGGCGGCAATCCCTCACGATAGGCCCGCGAATGGGCGTAAGCGTAAAGTGCGACGATCAGGCCAATCGTGGCAATCAGCAGCAGCTTGGCAAAATCCGCCGGCATATCCTTGACTCCCCACAACGGTTTGCGACCCGTTATGATTACACCAGCGCTATATCCGGTGCGTCTTCCTGTTTCATGCCCACCGTGTGATAACCCGCATCGACATGGTGCGTTTCGCCGGTCACGCCGCTCGCCAGATCGCTGAGCAGATAGAGAGCGGAGCCGCCAACATCGTCGATGGTGACGTTGCGGCGGAGCGGGGCGTTATGTTCGTTCCATTTGAGGATAAGGCGGAAGTCGCCAATGCCCGACGCGGCAAGAGTCTTGATCGGTCCCGCCGATATCGCGTTCACACGCACCCCTTGCGGCCCATAATCATTGGCGAGATATTTGACGCTGGTTTCCAGCGCCGATTTGGCCACCCCCATGACGTTGTAGTGCGGGATCACCTTTTCCGCGCCATAATAGCTCAGCGTCAGCATCGAACCGCCTTCGGCCATCATCGCCGCTGCACGCTTGGCGATGGCGGTGAAGCTGAACACGCTGATGTTCATTGTCATCAGAAAATCGTCGAGCGTCACATCGGCATAGGCACCGCGCAGCGCCTCTTTATTGGTATAGCCGATCGCATGGACGACGAAGTCGATCGTCGGCCAGCGGACGCCAAGCACTGCAAAGGCCTTGTCGAGCTCGACCTCGGTCGAGACATCGCAGTCGATCAGGAAATCGCAGCCCAATTGCTCGGCCAGCGGGCGCACGCGCTTTTCCATCACCTCGCCCTGATAGCTGATGGCTAGTTCTGCGCCCGCGCCGTGAAGCGCCTTGGCAATGCCCCACGCCAGCGACTTGTCATTCGCAAGGCCCATGATCAGCCCGCGTTTGCCCTGCATCAATCCGCTCATCGCACATCCTCTTCGACCTCGCATGCATCCGCCTGTTTCGCGAGTGCAGCATTATATTCGGCCCCCATAACCAATCCCAGGCCGACGACATAGAAAAACAGAAGCGTGATCATCACCCCGGCCAAACTGCCATAGGTGAGATCATAGCTGAAGAAATAAGCGAGCGCCAAGGGCAGCGCCCAGAGTGTGATGACCCACCATAGCGCCGTTAACAATGCGCCGGGCCATTTGGCATAGCGCCGCCCACGGAACTTTGCCGGGGTGAGCGCAAGGAACAAGATGTAGATGGCCAAAAACAACCCAAGCAGCGGAGCGTAGCGCGACAGGCCGAAGTCGCCCACATAATCGTCAAGGCGCGGCGCAAGACGGTCGATAAACTGCCCTAAGCCGACGAATGCGACTTCCGCCGTAAAGCTGATCATCATCAACAGCACGGCGCCGATAATCATCCCGATCGACGCCAGCCGATATTGCCAGAAGCTGCGTGCAAATTCCGTGCGATAGGCGCGGCGCAAGATGTCACGGACAGTTTCGATGAGTCCCGCGACGGTCCACAAGCCGACCAGCGCCCCGATCCACACCAGACTGCCGCCGCTGCGCGCGTCGAGCACATTATAGACGGGCTCGCGAATGACATCGGTTACGCCCGCCGGCATTGTCGCAAGCACCGCCTCTACCGCGGCGCGCCCAGCATCCCCCTGCCCCAGCGCCCCGGCAATGAAGGTTGCGGCGATGAAGAAAGGAAATAATGTGATCAGGGAGAGGTAGGCAAGATTGCCAGCGTGGATAAAACCGTCGTTGAACGTCCCCAGCGCGGCGCGGCCAAGCGGCTTTAACGCGCCGCGGCAAAAGCCGGGCAGCGTCCGGACGCGCGCACGCCAA
>JAAUPH010000157.1 GCA_012035435.1 Sphingopyxis sp.
CGATGCTGTTGCAGGGCGTATCGACGCGCATAACCGCTTTCACCGCGCGCTCACCGCCGTCGGCCCGGGTCTCGCCGACATCTGCTGGCGGGTGATTTGCGCCGGGGAGGCGTTACCCGATGCCGAACGCGGCATGGGTTGGCCGGCCCGATCGGGCGCGTGGTGCTGACTTTAGCGCTCGACCGGTTGGCGGCCTTTTATGGGGTCACCCCTGCTGCGCTGCCAACATCGGTGCCAGATACTGGCCGGTGAAGCTTTCGGGCGACTTTACGACGGTTTCGGGCGTTCCTTCCGCGACGATGCGACCGCCTTTGACGCCGCCTTCGGGGCCCATATCAATGATCCAGTCGGCGGTTTTGATGACGTCCAGATTATGTTCGATGACGACCACGCTGTTGCCCTGATCAACGAGCGCGTGGAGGACTTCGAGGAGTTTGCGGACGTCCTCAAAATGGAGGCCAGTGGTGGGTTCGTCGAGGATATACAGCGTTTTGCCGGTTGAGCGGCGGGACAGTTCCTTTGCGAGCTTTACCCGCTGCGCTTCGCCGCCGGACAGCGTCGTCGCCTGCTGCCCAACCTTGATATAGCCGAGGCCAACCTCGCACAGCATCGCCATCTTGTCGCGGATCGAGGGAACCGCTTTGAAGAAATCGGCGGCATCTTCGACCGTCATGTCCAGCACATCGGCGATGCTGTGACCCTTGAACTTCACCTCCATTGTTTCGCGGTTATAGCGTTTGCCGTGGCAGGTCTCGCACGTCACATAAACGTCGGGCAGGAAGTGCATTTCGATCTTGATGAGCCCGTCGCCCGAACAGGTTTCGCAGCGCCCGCCCTTCACATTGAAGCTGAACCGGCCGGGTTTATAGCCGCGCGCCTGGGATTCGGGCAGGCCCGCGAACCAGTCGCGGATGGTGGTAAAGGCGCCGGTATAGGTCGCGGGATTGGAGCGGGGGGTGCGGCCGATTGGCGACTGGTCGATGTCGATGATCTTATCGCAATATTCGAGCCCGGTAAGGCTGTCGTGCGCGCCCGCAACAATTCGTGCGCCGTTAAGCGTGCGCGCGGCGGCGGCATAAAGCGTGTCGATGACCAGGCTCGACTTGCCGCTGCCCGACAGGCCGGTGACGCAGGTGAAGGTCCCCAGAGGAATGCGCGCGTCGACATTCAACAGATTATTCGCCCGCGCACCCTTCAGCATCAGCGACAGGCCATTGCCTTTGCGGCGCTTGGTGCGAACGTCGATCCGCCGCGTGCCATTCAGATAGTCGGCGGTCAGGCTCTTCTTGCTCTTGAGCACCTGTTTGAGCGTGCCCTCCGCCACAATTTCGCCGCCATGCACCCCCGCGCCTGGCCCCATATCGACAACATAATCGGCGCTCCGGATCGCGTCCTCATCATGCTCCACCACGATGACGGTATTGCCGAGGTCGCGCAGCCGCCGCAGCGTCGCGAGCAGCCGTCGTTGTCGCGTTGGTGCAACCCGATGCTGGGTTCGTCGAGCACATAGAGCACGCCTGACAGCCCGCTGCCGATCTGGCTGGCGAGGCGGATGCGCTGGCTCTCACCGCCGCTGAGCGTCCCGCTGGTGCGGTTGAGGTTGAGATAATCGAGCCCGACATTGTTGAGAAAGCCAAGCCGTTCGTTGATTTCCTTGAGGATCGCTTTGGCAATCTGCCGCTGGGTGTCGCTGAGCTTGTCCTCCAGCCCCGCAAACCAGCTTAGTGCGTCGCCGACGCTCCGCTGCGCGGCCATGCTGATATGTTCGCCCGCGATCTTGACCGCGAGTGGTTCTGGGCGGAGGCGCGCGCCATCGCAAGTTTCGCACGGTTGCGCGGTCTGAAATTTGCCCAGTTCCTCGCGCATCCAAGCGCTTTCGGTCTGGAGCATGCGGCGATTGAGGTTGCCGATGACGCCTTCGAACGGCTTTTTGGTGGTGAAGGTGCGGCGACCGTCGATGAAGGTCAGCTCAACGGGTTTGCCGCCGCTGCCATAGAGAATCACCAACTGCTGCTCGCCGCTGAGCTTGGCCCAAGGCGTGTCGAGCCCGAAACCATAAGCTTTGGCAAGGCTCGCCAGCACTTGCATATAATAAGGGCTTGGCGGATTGGATTTGGCCCATGGCACGACCGCGCCCTGTTTGATCGACAAATTGTGATTGGGGACGACCAGGTCAGGATCGAAGGTCAGTTTTTCCCCGAGCCCGTCGCACGCGGGGCAGGCACCCTGGGGCGCGTTGAAACTGAACAGTCGCGGTTCGATTTCGGCGATGGTGAAACCGGAAACGGGGCAGGCGAATTTTTCGCTGAAGACAATGCGGTTGGCGGGGAGGCCGGCGCCTTTCATGCCGCCTTTCAGCCCCTCCCCTGAAGGGGAGGGGAGCAGCACATCCGCTACCGTTCCATCCGCCAAGTCGACATAGGCCAACCCCTCCGCCAGCTTCAACGCGGTCTCGAAACTGTCGGCCAGCCGCGTCTCAAGTCCTTCGCGAACCGCAATGCGGTCCACCACTACCTCGATGTTATGCTTATACTTCTTGTCGAGGGCCGGCGCGTCGGCGATGTCGTAAAATTCGCCGTTCACGCGGACGCGGGTGAAGCCGTCCTTTTGCCACTGCGCCAATTCCTTGCGATATTCGCCCTTGCGCCCGCGCACGACAGGGGCAAGCAGATAGGCACGCGTGCCTTCGGGCAGCGCCATGACGCGGTCGACCATCTGGCTGACATTCTGCGCAGCGATGGGGAGACCCGTGGCGGGCGAGTAGGGCACACCGACCCGCGCCCACAAGAGGCGCATATAGTCATAGATTTCGGTGACCGTTGCCACGGTTGAGCGCGGATTGCGGCTCGTGGTTTTCTGCTCGATGCTGATCGCAGGCGACAGGCCGTCAATATGTTCGACGTCCGGTTTTTGCATCATTTCAAGGAATTGGCGGGCATAGGCCGACAGGCTTTCGACGTACCGCCGTTGGCCCTCGGCGTAGATGGTGTCGAACGCCAAGCTCGATTTTCCGCTGCCCGACAGGCCGGTGATAACGATGAGCGCGTCACGCGGAAGATCCACATCGACGCCCTTAAGATTATGCTCGCGCGCGCCGCGCACCTTGATGTGGGTGAGACTCATGGTTGCGGCTGTTCCATATTTGTTCGGTGGGTGCAAGGGGCGTGACGGACAAGCTCGCTGCCGTTACCAAATGCCCTTGGTTATTGCGAGGCCCAGCTAAGCCATCGCTGCCGCTTTGTTTCACCGCCATGTCAACGCTTCGACCACCCGTCGAACCATATCCGTCACCCGTCGCCTGATCGACACGCGTACAGATGTAGTCGAAGTGGTGATGCATTGAGCTAAAACACTGCGTAGAGGAAGGGCGTGGGGTCGGGAGCGCCGATGCTTCCCCGGTCGCGGCACTCCCGGCCCTGCAGCCATTCCCCCTGCATTGGGGGCCAACAGACCCGCATTGGGCGTGGCCGCCGATGGATCAACTGAAAGCACCTCCCATGTTGAAGAAACTGATCCTTATCGCTGTCGCCGGAGCAGCGACGCTTGGCGCAGCTGCTCCGACTTTCGCTCAAGATGGCATGTTTGAACCGACCATCCGCATTGTGAAATATGACGATCTCGACCTGACCAATGAACGGGCGCGGGAACGGTTGGACACCCGGCTGCGCAGTGCCGCCAACTCGGCTTGTGGCTTTTGGCAGGCGCATACGCTGACCGAAAAGCGCGCTGCGCAGGCATGCCGCAAGGCCGCGCTGCAACGGACAGAGCCGAAAGTGGCCGAGGCCGTGCGCAAGGCTGCGGCGCGCTATGCACGGCGTGGTAATTGACGCCGCATTGCCGACGGCCGCTGCGGGCCGCAGGCGTTGACCAATTGGAGTGGTCCATCCACCGCACCGATTGGCGATGCATGCGGCCCGCAATGCTATTCAATTAAGCGGTCGGTTCCAGCCGCGCTCAACCCTGCTGCATGATCGCCTTGACGTCGTGCAAATAGGTGCGGCCGATGCGGTGCATCCCGGCTTCGCCCAGATCGATGCTCCAGGCGCCGTCGCCATGATGTTTGAGCGCACGGACGCGGTCGCGGCGGACCATTTTCGACCGGTGGATGCGCAGGAACGCGGCGGGGTCGAGCCGAACCTCCAGCTCCTTGATCGTTTGATGGATCAACCAGCTGCGCGCACCGACGTGCAGACGCATATAGTCACGCTCGGCCTCGATCCAGTCGACGGTGTCGGCATCGACGCGTAGCATTTCGCCGCGATGCTGAACCCAAAATTCGTTGATCCAATTGCCGCGCGGCCGTGCGGCATCACCCTGCCGCAATTCGCGCACCCGCTGGATCGCGCGGGCCAGCCGCTGGGTGAGCGCGTGGAGGGGTGCATCGAGTTCTGCGGCCCCTCGGTCACGGAGGGCTACTGGAGGAATCCGACCGCGACGCGGGCCGGGTAACCGAGCGAGCGCATCATCGCCGCGGGTGCGGTCGTGCGCGGGCGCGTCGGCGGAGGCTTCGGAGAGTGTGGCGGCGTCCAAGGGGGCAACTCCTGTTCGGAGGCCGGTCTTGGATGGGAAACCCCGCGTCCGTGACCGGCGCGGGGTGGTGGATCAGTTCGGCCACCCCGGCCCTTGGAAGGTGCCGGTCGTGGTGGTGAAACCCGCGACCGGCACGCGAATACCGATAACGCCGCCGAGGGCGGTCGTCGTGACGGTGAGCGTGAGCAGGTCGCGGCGCATGGCCTCACTTGAACCCGCCGCTGTTGCCCTTGTCAAGGCGGCGTCAAGCCGTTTCGTCTGAAACGACGCGGTTCCGGCCGGACTGCTTCGCGCGATACATCGCCGCATCGGCGCGCGCGAGCAAGGCGGCGAAGTCGGTATCGGTTTCGAGCATCTGCGCCACGCCTAGCGAATGGTGACCCGCAAGCCCGGTACGACGTCATTGAGATCGAGGGCTTCGACGCCGGTGCGAAGCCGTTCGGCCACGAGGCGCGCGAGGCGGACCTGCGCGAAGCCCTTGCCGGCTACCGGAACGCGGTGCTGCAGGGCGTCGAAGAAGTCGAGGTATCGCTCGCCTCGATCCGTAACCAGAACGCACGCACTCGCGCGGCTGCCAAGGCGCAGTCCGCGGCGACCCGCCGCGCCTTCGAGACTGCGGACACGCTTTACCGGCAAGGCCTCACCGGCCTGACCGAACGCCTCACCGCAGAGACGGAGTGGCGGCAGGCCGAACTCGATCTGGTCGACGCCAACGAGGCGGCCGGAGTTGGCGTCGTGCGGCTCTACAAGGCGCTGGGCGCGGAGCTTGCCGACTGCGACGCTGAAGCCGTCTCGCACATGGTGGGCATCATCGACGGCGTGTTCCAGCAAGCGAGGGCCGTGTCGCCCAGCGAGCTGATGGATGCATTGCGGTCGGGGATGCGTGTGTATGGGTCGTCGAGCGTCGGCGCCTGCGGGCGGTGGAGCTCGAGCGGTACGGCATGATCGGCGTGGGGGCCGTCTTCGGGCTCGCGAAGGAGACGTTCGGCTTTCGGGACGACTTCGTCGCCACGACGTTCGTCGAGGAGGAAGGGGAGGCCCGCAAAGTGGTGCTGGAGGCGGTCGCCATCAGCTTCGGGGCCAGCAGCCGTCTCATCGAGCGGGCGGGCGGCACCTATACCGTCAGCCGCAACGGCGCACCGGCAGTGACCATCGACGAGGGCGAATCCTTCCTTGCCCAGGACGGCGATCGCCTCGACCTGCCTGGTATCACGCAGATGTTGACCGAGGCCGCGCTGGGGGTGCCGCTGGGCGCGCGCGGCGACAAGATCGCCTGGCCCTATCCACTTGAGGGTGTGGCGCTGGATCAACTTGATTTCGGGACGCCGAATGCGGCGGTTAAGCTTTTTAGCGAGGAAAGAGCCGCCACAAGCGCCACCATTCGCAATGCGCGCACCGGGGACGCGTTACGCTTTGACTTTGACCCGCAGAGTGTGGATACCTTGGGCGTATGGTTGACGCGCGGTGGCTGGCGTGGCTATCATCACTTGGCCGTTGAACCAGGTATCGGTGCGCCC
>JAAUPH010000158.1 GCA_012035435.1 Sphingopyxis sp.
GCAAATGTACGATCGCGTCGGTTTCTTCAACACAGAGCTAATAAGATCGCAGGACTATGAAATGACCCTGCGACTGGCCCGCGTTGCAAAGGCATCGGGGACGAACGAGGTCGTGTTCTTGCAGAGGCAGCATTCTGGCTCACGCGGGCGGGGACAAGATCGGATATCAGCAAATCATGTAAGGGCGAGATGGATCGCAGCAGATGCATCGATTTTCAGAGAAATTTATAACACCTGGTCACTAAAATATTTCGTGCCAGGAACCCATATAAGTTCGGATAGAGATGAAATCATCTCGTTACTCTACCGCGCCTCGACAATGGCGAGGAAGAAATTATGGGACCTGGCAATTCTAGACTGGTGCGAGGCTTGCCTATTATCTTCATGCACTTTTACGCAAGATGAATTGGAGATTGTCAAGCTGGCAATGTCTGGAAAATATGGGATCGACGAAATATTGGAAGACCCAACCAAAAAAGATGATTTCGATCGTATCTTCCGCGACCCCATGTTTATGCCAATTCGCCGAGCGCTGGCGAGGGGCATGTTGTGGCGAATAAGGGAGTCTTTCTGCTCTGGTCAACCTCTCAAGGCTCTCTGCTTTGCAAGGGTGGTTCTCAAGCTTGCGCGATAGGCGCGGGGTGGTTGGCCCACTGAAAATCACTTGGATTTCGGTTGGATGGCGACCATGTGATGCCGGGTCGTTTTTGGTCCGGTTTCTGCGAATATCTCCGGCGATTTCCATGGTATCGGTGCTGCTTTAGGCGTGGATTTAGTGTCGAGCCGGAGCAGCTCGCTCTTCGAGCGTAAGCGGTGTCCCGGGCCGACCTTGCGCAAATTATGTAAAGTTCCACGTTTTCGCGCCGCGCTTTTGGGAAGGGCGCTGCTTGTATGATATTCGCTGCAGACATCATCAAGCACGGCAAGCTCGCCGGCATCACCCAATGAATCGGGTTGACCGCAACGCTTGGCAATTTGGCATATGATCATCCGGTATCGCGCAACGGCGACGTGACCCCCATCCGCCGCGAGAACCATTGATCGTTGCTGCGCTCGACGGAGCCCAAGGGCATGATCTCTTTCCACCCTACGGGGCGCCAACTCTGCCTGCCGCCTGTAGTCCGCGAGATGGAAGGGGCTGGTTGTGTTAGGCCACGATCCCAACCGGAGGTCGGCGTCGCACCCGTCCGGAATTCATTGCGCGATCGCATTGACGGGAACCAAGTCATCCAGCTGACCTGCTTCCACCGGCTGAGACAGATAGAAGCCCTGAGCCATGTCGCAGCCCATCGCTTTGACAAGCGAAAGCTGCTCGTGGCTTTCGATGTGCTCTGCCACACAAAGCGCGCCTGCCGCTTGGCAAAGGTTCACTAAGCCCAGCAAGATCTGTCGGGACTTTGCGCAAAACAGACTTTTTCCGTCAATGAGCCATCGAGTTTGACGACATCGAACTCAAGATCACGCAGATAGGACACTGACGCGTGTCCGGCACCGAAGTCGTCGAGAGCGGTGAGGCATCCGGCACCTCTGAGCCTTTCAAGTTCATGTTTTGCCACAGAAAGATCGGCAAGGACCGCAGATTCCCTGATTTCGAAAAGAAGGCGCTCGGGGGGGATGCCATATCCCTCAAGGATCCTGAGGAGATGGGCGGTCGCGCCACGCCGGCTGATCTGCGCAGCGCTAAGGTTGAAGGAGAGGCGTATGTCGGGGCGCCAGTCACCGATCTGCATGAGCGCCTTTTCGAGGATCGCATCATTGAGAGGCTCGATCCGGCCCAATGATTCGGCGAGCGATATGAATTCGTTCGGTTTTATCTGGCCCAGCTCAGCGCTTTTCCAGCGTGCCAGAGCCTCGACATAGGCGATGCCGTTGTCGTGCATCCAGTAGATCGGCTGGTACTGGACAGTGAGTTCGTTGACAGCGTCCTCATTCAGCAGAAGCCTTTCGAGCTTCACCCGGCGCATATCGATTGCGTGGGCGCTCTCGTCATAGAATTGCCATCTGCCGCGGCCGGACGCTTTGGCCATGTACAACGCGGTATCAGCTTGCCTCAGGAATTCTTCAGACGATACCGTGAAGGGCCCTGCCTCGGCAAAGCCGCATGACGTTGCAACCGCCAGATCCTTCTCCATCCATTCCACGGGCCGCGTTGCAAGATCGCAGATCAGCTCCCCTGCGCCCGAAATGGCCTCCCTCGAAAGCCCGGCTTGCCAGAAGATCGCAAACTACGTCACCGCCTATCCTCGCGACGATTGCCTCACCTTCGAAGGCTGCCGCGAGGCGGCGTCCGAACGCCGTCAAGACGGCATCGCCCGCCGCATGGCCGAACACGTCGTTGGCGCGCTTGAAGCCGTCAAGATCACAGATGGCGACCATACTTCCGCCCCCGGATGCGGGGCCGCGCACCATATGGATTTCAATGTCCCGGATGAGCTTCGAGCGGTTCGGCAAGCCCGTCAGACCATCTTCGTCCGCGCGTTTCAGCGCTGCGGCTTCTGCAGATACAGCGCGGTTGTGCTCGCGCGAGACAGCCATGCGGCTCTCCATCAGCTGGCCAGCGCACGGTCGTGGGTGCGCAACAAGCGCATGAAGAGAAGGATTGCCAGCAGCAGGCTGATCCCCATCGCCACGGTCATATGGTTGTCCCAAAAGAGCAACCGGGCTGCAACGGGCAGACCCAGGATAATCAGCGGCAGGAGGGCCGCGCGTGGGAAGCTGCTGAGGCCATAACTCGCCCCTAGCGCGGCCAGCAGGTTGAACATCGCAATGTTGAGGGCTAGCTCGGGGTGAACGGGTCATCAGAACCTGTGCCCAGACCGAGAAACCCGCGCAGAACAGGGTCGTGAAGAAGGCCACCTTGAGAAGTTCGGTCCGGATGATTTCGTGATTTTCACTCGGGCGCTGCAAAAATGCCCAATAAATTGCACGCCAGATCAACAAGGCCGACAATATCGTGACAGGCGAAACTGGCGCGAGTTTGTCCCCGCCGATTGCTGCATACATCCCAACAAGGTTCACGACACAGGCGACATAGAGCAACGGAATTTGTGCACGCAGATTGTTGAAAATCTGTTGAATTTGCTCGCGTTGTTCAGACGCGTTTCCGGCAGGAAACAAGACCCTCAACACCCACATAAGTGCAGCGTCCTACCGGGTTGAAACCAGCAAATCGTTAATTCCTTTCTTGATCGCACCTCCGCAAAATAGGTCTAACCTCTTTCGAAACCGCTAAACTGACAGGCACTGATCCAGCCAAAACCAAAGCTGCTGCGCCATGCCTGTACACCTGCCGACAAGGTGCTGGCGGCTGACGGCTGGCTTCCATTGGAACATAATCATGCGCGCAGGCCGAACGCCGTCCCGACAAGCACAGCCAGACCGATCACGGCCATGCTGCCTTTGCGGAAAGTAAAGCTCCGGGCCAAACCTTCGCGAATAGACGCTGCTATCGCCGGCGAGGTTTTGCGTCCGGGTTATCGATGGTTCAGAACCCCACGGTGGTCTTAGACCATCGACTTTTCGCAGGCGCGCCATGCCAACACCTGGCCCGAGTTGAGCAAACACCTGGTGTCGTTGGCCCGATCGCACCCGAAGCGCGCGTTCGCGGCGAGGCGGCGACGGGGCGGAGCAATACAGGCCTGCGACCGGATTCAACGACGATGCGGCAGGCGCGATGCCTTCACATCTGAAACCGGCATGCCATGCATCAGCCACGGGGTTATCGCACGTGCTTAACCACAGACCTTTGCCTCACGACCTGCATGCCTGGTCACCGGTGCGATCGTTCTGCCTCGACGTTCAGGGCAATGCCATTCTCACGATGCGTATGGCGTCAGCGCCATCCATGCAGATTGTAGCCGTCTTTTGTGTAACGTCGAACCCTGCGGAAGCCGGCATCGGATCTCTCCATGAGGACCGCCATTAGGCCGAGTGCCCGACCAGCAGTGCGAGACCTTCCTGACCCCCTGCAGGAAATCTGCAGGCACATCCTACAGGAATTCTGAAGAGGCGCGTGACATCAATAACCGAAGAAAAGCGGGTAGGGGCATTGGTAACCTCGAGATGTACGTCTGCGATCAGATGATGAAGCCGACCATCCCCCAGGGCAGGTGACAGACCAACCGGGGGGGGAAAGGGGCTCGCCGTCGTCTGCACAAGGGCCAATCGCATAGTGATTGATCGGGCTTGACCGGCCGCGCCGTCAGCGCGCGGCTTTTCTACTTCGGCACGCGTACCAGCGTGCGGCGATGTGTCCCGAAGGTGTTCGCCTGACCTCCTAACGTGCTACGGTCTCAAAATAGCGGGTGAGGCCCTCATAGCCTTCAGCTGTGAGCCGCAAAAGCACGCAGTTGGCGTCGCCTGGATCGTGTTCCGACCTGATGAGGTCCTCAGCCTCAAGGATCTCCAGCCAGCGCATGGCTGTCTGAGAGGAGGCGCCTGAGCCGATGATGGTACTCCGGACGGTGACGGCTTGGTTGCGAACCTGATGGATATAGAGGTCCAGCAGGATATCCCACGCGGGCTCCCCGAAGAAATTGGGGTTGGCGAAATGATCGCGGCGGGATTTTCTGTCGGTCAGGGCGTGAATGGCCGCCGCCAGTGCAATCGCTTCACGATCGGTGACGGGTTGTCGCGGCGGCCCAAACGCATCGCAGCCGCTTTCCAAGGCGGATCTCCTCGAGAATGGCCTGAGCGGCGTCGATTTGCTCGCAAGTTTTTTAACGTCCATGCGGCCCCATCACGATCCAGAACAGCGCGTCGCAGCGCTTTCGCTATCCATCAAATCTGCCAGCTCGGACTAAGAATTGGTAAACGTCCTGCCGATAACGGTTAATGCTCGAAAGGCCCCCTTACGGATTTCTGCCATCGCGAAACCTGTACGATGGACAGACCGCGAACATTGCAGATGTCCGGTTGCAGCCTATTTCCCCGTCTCCGCTGCTTCACACAGATTCGCGCGATGCCCACGCCGTGGGGAGTTGAGCTTCTGCGCCCAGAAGTCTTGCAACGGCCTCCATCAGCTCTGACGATTTGTAGGGTTTGCTGAGCAATTCGAGGTTGCTCTGTTCTTTAAGGCCAAGGTGGGTAAACGCGTCGGCGGGATAGCCCGACGAATAGAGGATCTTCATCTTGGGGGCCAGTTCGGCGACCGCCTCGCCCAGCTCTTGGCCGTTCATTCCGCCCGGCATGATGATATCGGTGAACAAGAGATCATAGGTCTCCCCCTCCTTGATCTTCGTCAGGGCAGTCACAGCATCAGGCGCTGTGGCAACGTTGTACCCCAGCATGGTCAGGGTTCTTGCCACATGGGCACGCACTTGCGGCTGATCCTCGACGATCAGGATTTTCGTCAGCGCGTCCGCGGTTCTTTGCGAGACCGCCGGGGCGGGGCGGGCCTGCGGATGCTCGGCACACAGGAATGCCGGCAGATACAGGCTGACCGTCGTGCCGTGTCCCACCTCGCTGTAAATCGTAACACCGCCGCCGGCTTGCTTTGCAAAACCATACACGGTGCTGAGCCCTAGACCCGTCCCCCGACCCACATCCTTGGTCGTGAAGAAGGGCTCGAAGGCCTTTGACAGGACCTCTGGCGTCATGCCTTTCCCGCTGTCGCTTACACTGATGGCGACATAGGAGCCGGGAGCGAGGTCGGCGATCAACGGGATCATGTCATCGTTCACATCAAGATTCGCGCAGCTGATGACGATGTCGCCGCCGCGCGGCATGGCATCACTGGCATTCATCGCAAGGTTTACAAGCGCTTGCTCGAGGCCGTTCGCGTCTATGTCGACGGGCCTGACAGCCTCCGGGATATGGTGGCTGAGCCGCACGGACTCGGGTAGACCCGCCCGCAGCAGGATCATCGTATCTTCGATCAATGAGGCAACCTCAACCCGGGTCCGGTTGAACTGGTTCTGCCGCGCGAAGGTCAACAGCCGGCGCGTCAGGGTCGCAGCGCTTTCAGCAGCCTGACTGATCATGGCGACTGTTTCAGCATCCTCATTGGTGAGATCACGCATCTCAAGGATTTCGGCATTTCCC
>JAAUPH010000159.1 GCA_012035435.1 Sphingopyxis sp.
ATCAGCACGTCGCAGGGCTGACATTGCAGCAGCGCGAGCGCGTCAGCGGTGCTCAGGCTGGGGGCGAGCACCAGCCCGGCCATAGCGCTATGCGCGCCCAGCGTTTCGACCAGCGCTTCAAAGCTTTGGTCGCTCAGCGCTGGCCGGTCGATGATCACGCAGGCGCTGTCGATTCCCACCATAGTTTCGCAAAGCTCCCGCGGATCGGCAAAGCCGCGGACGATGCGGTTCGCCTGTGCCGCCAGCTCGGTAAAGCAGGCAGCACGGCGGGCGGTGTCGGGGATGGCGAGCAAGATGGTGTCGGTCTGGTCCATGCCCCGATCATGACTCGACTGCGGCGGTTACGTAAGCACAACTGCCTCCGCGCTGACACCGATATGGTGCCGATCTTACCGCTATTGGTTTACCAAAATTCACTTGAAGCATATGTTCAGCCCGCTCAGCGATTGTAATTAGCGCCTGCCGAATAGAATGATTTCAATGGGTTTTACTTTTTTGCAGCCACCGCTTGCCTTCCTTTGCAAACCGCCGCAAATACCGCGGCCATGGAAACTGTTTCACGGGTCCGTAACATTACCGATCTCGCACGCCTCGCCGGGGTGTCGGCCGGCACGGTTTCGCGGGCGTTGGCCAATTCGCCGCTGATCGCTGAACGAACCCGTGCCCGCATTCAGGCGCTTGCCCGCGAACATGATTTTCGGCCTAACGTCCTGGCCCGCAATCTGCGCAACCAGCGAACCGGTGCGATCGGTGTTCTGATCCCTCTGGGACATGAAACTGCCCAGCACATCTCTGATCCCTTTTTCATGACGCTGCTTGGCCATTTGGCCGATGCGCTGACCACCCGCGGCTATGACCTGTTGCTGTCGCGCGTGATCCCGACCAACGCTGACTGGTTGGGTGATGTGACCAATTCGGGGCGTGTCGATGGCGTGATCCTGATTGGCCAGTCGGACCAGACCGAGGTGATTGACCATGTTGCGTCACGCTATTTGCCCTTGGTGGTCTGGGGCGCCAATCGGCCCGACCAACGGCATTGCTCGGTAGGCACCGACAATCGCAAGGGCGGTGAACTGGCCGCCCGCCATTTGCTCGAACGCGGTGCGCGGCGGCTGGCCTTTTTTGGCGACCCAACCGCGCCCGAGATTGCGGAACGTTTTGCAGGGGTTCAGGCCGCGTTGGCGGCTACGGGAAGGGGCGGCGATGTGACGGTCGTTCCCGCCAATCTGCTGGCCGATACGGCTCATGACAAGATCGGTGCGTGGTTGGCCCAGACGGACCTTGTCCCCGATGGCATTGTCGCGGCGTCTGATGTGATCGCGATGGCTGCATTGCGCGCACTGGCCGAGCGCGGCCATCATGTTCCCACCGATGTGCGGGTTGTCGGGTATGACGATCTGCCGCACGCTGGCCAGACGATGCCGCCGCTTACCACGATTCGGCAGGACCTGGTCGTCGGCGCAGCACATCTTGTCGATCTGCTGCTCCGCCGTATCGGCGGCGAAGAAACGACGTCGGTGGTGATCGAACCCCAGCTCGTAGTACGCGGATCAAGTTAGCCGCGCCGCAAGCAATGGAGCGGGTGAAGGGAATCTGCTCCCTTTTTCACTCATTCTCAAGTAACTGTTTCTACACGCTTTTATAAGCATCCAAGCGCCATTGTGCACAACTGTGTGCGCAGGTCAATGCGCAAGTGATCATTGCCACTTTAAGTTCAGGCGCGGCCGCAGCGTTTGCACTTTGTAGCTCGGCCTCGAACTTCACCGACCCTCAGATTTGTCGAGTTGTGCCATCGCTGCGGCAATTCCAGACTTCTGCACATCCAGCTGCTGCTTCCGCTCGGGCCGCAATGTCTCGATCTCCGCCGCAATATCTTGAAGCTTATCGCCCGCGATCTGCGCCGCAGCTCTCATACTCTGGGCGGAAACAGCCAGCCGCACCACGGCAAGCGTATTTTCTGAGACGGGGCGGCCGTAGTTGACCGTTGCCTCGGCCCAACCGTCTGCCCGCTTGAACAACAGTCGCTCGTCCACAAATTTGACCTCGAGCCGCCCGCTTACAACATCGTGTAACAGCTTTCGCTCAGCCTGCGCCTGAGCCTTAGCCGTGTCAATTCGCGTGGTATCGAGTTCAATGGTAGATTTCTCGTGCTCGAGCTTCTGAAAGTCGCGCCAGTGCTGGTCTTTCGCTTGCACGAGCGCCTCCTCGCGCCGCTTCAGCTCGGCAGTCGTGGCAATTTGATCGATACGTTCCTGCACGGTTTTTTGGTGTTCGGCGTCTAATGCCGTCCGCCGCTGAACAAGCATTTCCTTCTGTCGGCTCAGGTCATCGGCCACGGAGAGCAAATTCTTCTCGGCGCCGAGAACAGCTTCTTCCCGCTTCGACACTTCGGCACGCTGCTCAACCGTTCGGTGCTGTAGGGCCTCGGTCTCAAGCGCAGTATTGCGCATAGCTCTTTCGCGGGCCTCTAATTTATCATGCAGCGTTATCGTTTCCTGTTCACGCCGCCGGATGACAGCGGATTGCGCGTCCAGCAGCGCGGTGCGCTTTGCAACCGCAAGCTCGCGCGTCCGCACCTGCACTAAGCGCGCTCGCATCCGTTGGAACAAGATCGCTAGCCGTTGCCGTGATCGGCGTGTGTGCAGAATCAGCGATTTGATCAAGCGCATAGGCTCGGACCATGTGGTTGCCGCCACCCGCCGTTCATCTGGAGTTTTTGCAACTGCGGCACTGTCTGCGGACAGCGGTTCGCGGGGATCAGCGTGACGACGAAGCAGGCGGAACTGCACTTCATGGTCGGCCATTTGCTTCGCAAGAGCAATTTGCTGGCCTGCTAGGTCATTTTCTCGAAGCGTGAGATCAGCCGCTTGTCGTTTCGTGGCCTGCTCAACGTCTGACAACTTTTTCGCGCGCGCTTGGATTTCGATTTCGCGTTGAGCCGCAGTAGCCTCTGCAAGCGCCAGTTGATCCCTTCGCGATTGGGCGGCGGCTTGTTCGTTTTCGAGAAGGCCAACGTCGCGCGTAAATTCCAGGACCCGGAATTCGAGTTCGGCCTCGGCGCGGGCCAGCCTCTCTCTTCTCTCGATCAGCTCGGCTTCCTGGTTATCAAGCTTTGTCTGCCGAGCGTCCAGCTGCTCTCGATACTCCTTTAACGGAGTATGGCGTTTGCCCTGGCCAACCGAATCTTCACCCCGGGCCAGGCCAAAATGCTCTACTGCGCGGTGATAGGAAGTCTGGAGGTCGCGGAACGCGCAACGGCCGCTACCCATCACGCGGTCGTAGGATTGACGCCACACTTTCGGCGCTTCCAGCTCCTCCTTTTTGCGTCTGGCCTCTCCCTCCAGTGTTGCTGGCTTGGCGCCACGCTTGCGCACGATGTCCTTGTAAACCGGCAGGCAAATGGCGTGGATGTGCGGCGTGCTCTCATCAAGATGGAGCGTAGCCGAAATCAAGCCGGGGCCGTGCTTCTTGCGCAAGAAGGCAAGATTGCAGTCAACCCAATCTTGCTGCATCTTGGGATCTATGCCGTGGAACCATTCGGGGGAGGCAGAGATGACGTACTCCACGGCAGTCACTTTGGCCGGGTCCGGTTTCAAGCCGAGCGAATTAAGCGTTCGCTTCGCATGTTGGGCCACCGAGATGGGTCCGCGCGGTATCAGTTCGATGGGCGGTGGACGGCCTTCGATCGTCGAGCTTACCCGCTGGTCGCGCACATTGTGGCGGCTGGCCTCGATCAAGTCAGACCAAGTCTTGAGGCGTTCGCAGCGCACGATGGCGTAAAGCTTTTTTTCAGTCATGTCCCTCAATCCGGATAGGTCATTACAATTTCGACAGTTCACTCACTCTGGGTCAATTCTCTGAATTGACCCCGTTCGCTGCACGTCGCGACCGTGCATGGGTGGCCCTTTGCTTGCGCGGCGGGCCAGCATCGTCGCCAGACGATGCGCAAAGGGCAGCGCCAATGACCGGCGCAAGCCAGCAGGCGATTGCAGCCGCGTTCGCGGGACCAACATGATCCAGAGCCATCCGAGTGGATGGCGGGATCATGTCGGGCAATCGCTGTTGGCCAAAGCGGCACGTCGTGCCGTCCGCCCGCTCAAACGGTCGGTTAGGAGCGCCGGGTCCGGCGCTGCATCCCCCCTGCGCGGCCGCCATGGGCGGGATCGATATGTGCTGAGACCGGCCATTCGGCCGGTCGGCACATATCGAGCGCAAGGGGAAAGCATGGCGGACGATCACAGCCACGTTCTGCACGTCAGAACGGGACTTCATCATCGGCCGCTACGCGGCTCACTGGAGTGGCAAGTGTGGGGTTTTCCCAGTGATCGGACGCGCTCGCTTCTTGCTCGCGTGCAATCTCTTCCATGTCCTCAACGGTCAGGGTGACGGATCCGTCGATTGCCCGCGCGCTGCGGTCGTCATCGTCCCAATCATATGTGACCTGACGATGGGACAGTTTGCCGCCTGCCCGAAGAAGCGCCAATTCGCCGCGCGCCATGTCGCGCTCTTGCGACACCGACGCCAACCGGGTTTCAAGTTCGATGATCTTCCTGTTGATGTCGGCGGCGTGCCAGTTTCGCGCCAACTCCGCCAACTCGTCCCATCGATCAGGTGCACGCACTGGATCGAATGGAGTTCGGCTGGCCTCGTATAAATCTGAATTCAGCCGGATGAGGGCAGCATAGGTCTCAAGGCTGCCCTGATTGTTGAACGCCTCGCGCATCTCGCGCGCAGAGGGTAGGCGTTTGTGCTGCCCGTAACCCCCACGCCAAGCTGGTGCACAGTCGTGTGCACAGCTGTGTGCGCAGCGAAGATTCGCGGCAGCCTTCGGATGCGCCCGAAAGCGTTGCAGATCAAAGACTTGATACGAAAAGTGGAGCGGGTGAAGGGAATCGAACCCTCGTCGTAAGCTTGGGAAGCTTCTGCTCTGCCATTGAGCTACACCCGCATTCTCCGATCCTCTGCCATAGCATGGCATTGCCGGTCAACGCCAACGGTCGGTGCTTGCTGAATATCCTGTTTGTTCGATACGCTGAACTTTGCGCCCACGGGCGCGGTGAAGGCGGAAGCGCGGAGCTTCGGTGGCGCGTCTGACGGAACCTTCCGCGCTCAATCGGGTTAGACTGGCTCCTTGCACATCGGAACAATGTCCCTGTCATGCCGCATCCCACGATCTTTGCACGACCGCTTGAAGACGAGCTTCGCGGGATGATTGCTGCTCCTGATTTCCCTTGCGTGGGCGCGAGGCGATATCGAACGGTCGCACCTTTGATTATGAAGAAACGATCAAGCTGACGACCGGCAATATGCTGTGGTCGAATCGGTCCAAACCGCTGCTGGAAATTGTCGAGGATAGCGTGGGCGTGCATGACTTTTTGCTGACGCCGTGCAGCGCCGATACATTTCGGCATTTCTATCCTGACAAGCCTGAACATCGCGGCTGTTTCGGCAACCTGGTCGAAGCGCTGGCGCCTTATGGGATTGATGCCGACGCGCTGCCGTACGCCTTCAACCTGTTCATGAATGTCCCGGTGGAAGCGACCAGCGGCCGGGTGAGCGTATTGCCGCCGGTGACCAAGAGCGGGGATTATATTCGGCTACGCGCGCTCACCGATTTGGTCGTCGGACTGACCGCCTGTTCGGCCTATGCCTCAAACGGCGGAACGTTCAAGCCGATCGATTATCGGGTCGATCCCGGCGAACTTGATGCGCCGGGATTTCGGCCGTTGGCGGCAACGGCGGCGGGGGGGCGACGATTCTGACGCGCGGTTAAGCTCCCGGCACACCTAGCAACTCGGCCTGAGCCCGTAACCGCGAGGCCGCGTTCGGATTTGCGGCGATCGCCTTTTTCAGCGCCGCGCTCGCCTTGGCGCTCTCACCCAGCGTCATGCGACTGCGCATCAACATGATCCAGCCATCGACATTCGCCGGATTGGCCTTCAGCTTATCTTCCAGCCCCGCGACCATCGAATTGATCATCGCATCTTGTTGACCCTTAGGCAGCTGGCTCGCGGCTTCCATATCGGCGCGGCTGGGGC
>JAAUPH010000160.1 GCA_012035435.1 Sphingopyxis sp.
TAAACCGTATTGCCGGACTAGAAATCAACATCGGCTTTAATCGCCCGATACAAGTGTATGTCATGGGCCCGGATATTAAGGAGCTAGACCGCATTTCGCAACAGCTCATGGCGGGGATGAAAAAAGTGAAAGGTTTAGTCGATATTGAGTCTTCATTTAAGCCCACCAACCCCTCGCTCGACATTATCGTTAACCGTGAATTAGCCTCAGACCTTGGTGTGTCGATGAATGAAATCGGCGTGACGACACGCACCTTGATCGCCGGTGAACCCGCCGGCCAATGGGAGGGGCCTGATGGCGAAAACCATCAAGTGGTGGTGCGCCTACCCAAAGACCAGCGCACCGGCATTAGTGACTTGGATAAAATTTACGTCCGCGCCAATGGCGTCAATGCCGATGGCACGCCACGCATGGTGCCGCTGCGTCAAATCGCTGATTTTCAGCCGAGCGTGTCTGAGCGGCGCATCGACCGACGCAATTTGCAGCGTCAAATTCGCATTATTTCTGGCATTAACAAAGACGTGACGGCAGGTGATATGTCAGCCGAAGTAAAGAAAATCGCGGACAGCATTACACTGCCGCCAGGCTACCGTTTTCAGTACGGCGGCTCCTCGCAAGACGCAGCAGAATCTATTGGCCCTGCCATTGCCGCGTTGGTACTTGGCGTGATATTTATTTACTTTATTTTGGCCTCGCAATTTGGCAGCTTCCTGCAGCCGCTGGCGATTATGGCCTCACTACCGTTATCCCTGATTGGCGTATTTTTAGCGCTGCTGCTGTTCGGCTCAACGCTTAATTTATTCTCAATCATCGGCTTCATTATGCTGATGGGGTTAGTCACCAAAACGCAATTTTGCTAGTGGACTTTACCAACCATGGCATTCGCGAAGGCATGTCACGGCACGACGCAATATTAAACGCTGGCCAAGTCAGGCTACGCCCTATCATCATGACCACGCTAGCGATGATATTCGGCATGTTGCCGCTAGCATTAGCCTTCGGCGCTGGCTCAGAGCAACAATCACCAATGGCGCATGCAGTGATCGGCGGCATCATCACTTCTACCATCATGACGCTAGTAGTGGTGCCCGTGCTCTACACCTACATGGATTCGCTCGGCACATGGGCAAATAAATACTTTGCGCATGCAAAGCCATCAGAACATCATGCGCCGTTGACGGGTGGCATGGGCGGCAGTATTGAACCAGTGTTGCAATCTAAGCAGGATGATTTTGTGTAGGTGGTTTTACACAAAAATGTGTGAAGCTTCATTAACAATGGCGCGGTGTTTGGGGCGAAATGCGGTGGAGATTCTCGCTAGCGCTGGTGTTTTAGTGTTCTAGCAGCTTGTTGGAGTGCTTGAACTTATCAATGACTTTTGCATAACTGTAAATCATGTTTTATTTTTGTGTCGCCATAGTTAACGTCATGCGCTTCAAATTCAGCGGTTATGTTGTGGCGTTAATATCTATTAACAATAGAATTTCTCCTAATTACTATGTCTACAGCCCTACTTGTCGTTGATGTCCAAAACATACTTTGTCAAGGCAAATGGGCTGCGTTTGACGTACTCACTATCGTTGCGAATATCAACGTCATCATCGAGCAGACTAGAAATACAGGCGGCACGGTTGTCTTCATCCAACACGAAGCAGATCACGATGCGATGCGGTTCGGCACTGATGGATGGCATCTGCATCAAGGGCTGAACGTTAGCCCGCATGACTTGCGGGTTCGCAAGCGCACATCCGATGCATTCTTCAAAACCAATTTGTACGCGCTGCTGGATGAGAAACGCATCAAGCATGTCATGATTTGCGGCATGCAAACCGAATATTGCGTTGATTCAACAATGCGCGGCGCGCTGGCAAATGGTTTCTCTGTGACTGTCATCGCAGACGGCCATACAACACTCGACAACGGCGTTTTGACGGCTAGTCAGATCATCGCGCATCACAACGTAACAATGGCCAATCTGGGAAATTTTGGTCCGGCGATCAAGGTCATGCCCACGGCGGCGCTGCGTGTTGATTCGTAGTCCTACTTATCTAGCCTCGACACATTGCAGATGCATCTGGCGTGTTTTATCAAACATTAAGAAATAATATGAAACACTAGCATTGGCGGGCGTTTTCAAGCATTTTTGCCTGAAAACGCCCGCTAATAAACGACTTTCAAAAACTATCGCACCAGCATCAATCAACGCCGTGCAAGCTGAATTGCTCGTTGCAGCACCGTATCGCGCCCCGCCACGACATCGCGTTTGTTCATGCCAACGGCGACATTTGGTATCACGCCGCGACCTTCAAGGACAGTTTGGTCTTTTAGCCGGAAATCAGAAATCGCGTATTGCAACGCGCCGCCTGTTGGCAATTGCGTTAATAGCGACGGCAGCACGGCACCGATTGTTGTCTCACCGACTATGGTGGCACGTTTGTTGTTTTGTAATCCGCCGGAAAACACTTCTGAGGTAGAGGCTGAAAAGCCATCGACCAAAATAATCAGCTTGCCGCTGAATGCATTTTGCGAGGGTGTGAAGCTAAATTCGCGCGTGTCGTAACGAAATTTAGATTCGCCAAGTGAGCCTGGCTTGTCGCTCAACATACCCGCAAGTATCGGCGCGAAATCACCAATACCGCCGCCATTACCGCGTAAGTCTACGATGAGCGTTTTCACCGACTCAAGCTCTTTCATCGCGCTACGAACGCGTTCAACAACATCGCCAACGAATAGGCTAAAACGTATGTAGCCAATCGTATCGTCAATGCGTTTTGACTCAAAGGCGAGCGTGCGGCCGGCGTTCGCGGCTTGCCGATTGAGCACGACTTGGCGTGCTGCGTTGGTAGCACCATCGCGCACAGCTAGCGTCACGGGCACATTGGTCAGCCCAACAAAGGCGCGCTGTACCGCACGCACCACGCCTTCGTTATCACGAAACACGCGGCCTTCGCCATCGTCACGCGGGCGGAAGACCAAACCGTGTATGAGGCTGCCACCGCGCTGATCGCGAAGGTGGAATGCAACGTCATCGCCGGCCACAAGAGTTGCTCGGAGATTTCTCGCCCTTACAAGCCGGCGCTGGCCATCGGTACGGCAGGCACGGGCTACACCCCGAAACCTGTCATCCTGCCCCGCTACGCTGCCGAGGTGGCCGAACCCTTCGCTCAGCCGGTCAACCTTCTTCCCGACTACTATGACGAAAGCCCGCCGAACCTTGGCACGTCGGAGGTGGACGCCTTCCCGGACATGTACGGCCTCGGCACCGGTCAACCGCCCGCTGCAACCACGCCCGAACCCGAGTTGGCCGTGCCTGCCGATCTGCTGGAAGGGATCGGATCGCCCGTGGTGCCGAGTGCTGAACCGGCAGCGGCTCTTCCCGGTTGATACGGGCCGCGGCCCTTATTCAATCACCCGTCCGCGCACCATCACGAAGTCGACCTTCTCGATCAACGTTGCGGCGGCCAGCCACCTATCTCAGGTTGTTATGCACCACGACTTGCCCCGGCGATGCCGCGGACATGAGCGCAGCGGCATTACCTGCCACATCGAATCCCGCCGCGCAGTCGGCGTCGGTCGCGTAACGTGTCGACGGCGGTGCCCACACAAGATAGCGCAGCGTCCAGTCCTCGGCTGACGGCATTTTGCGGAGGCGGGTGGATGAATAGAACGCCGCGCCTTCGCCAAGGGAATAGGGTCTGACGACCTTCGGCCCGCGCGATCCGGATTCCTTCACGGGATTGTCCAAGCCGCCATCGGTATCACCAGCGATGAAAAGACAGACATATTTGTCCGAATTGTTGAACAATGCGTCCATCGCGCCGAATGTGCCGTTGCCGAAAGTCACGGCGGCAAAGCTGGCAAGAAATGGCCCGTTTTCAGAGCCCCAGCTTCCGAGCTGGCTCATTTCGCGATACCCACCCGAAGGTGTGCCGTTCACCAACCCCCGGCTGTGGTTGAACAGCCCCAGCACCCATTCCGATGTGCGTTGCTCAGGTGGGACGTAGTTCGCAGCCTGCGCGGCCGGCGGGGCCGGGGCCGGACTGCCCCATCCCGATTGTGGCGATGCCACACCCAGCCTGGCGGCCAGTTCCGGCGCCGAACGAAAACCGAACTGCCCACCGGGCGGAAGGGCTGCTCGATCAAAACTGTCCAGATCCCCCGGCGCAACCGGCGAACAGCGTTGATCGCCCCCCGGAAGCGCCGACCAGAAATAATAGGCGTTTGCGTAGTGTTGCAGATCGGAAAAGGCGTGCCGATCGGCAACATGCATGATGACGGATTCGCTCGTCCCCGGCTCGACCACGAAATTGAAGCCGAGGTTTCCGGCCTGACGCGATCCCACCATTGGCCCGCCCGTCAAAGCGGCCCGTGCGCGCACACAGATCGCAAAACCGGTCTCGTTGAAAATGCGGACCGCCGACATGCTGACGGCTTCACCGCGGTAAGAATAGGCAAAGGCGCCGGAGGAGACGAAGATTCCGGGAAGAAGTTCAACGTCCTCACCCTGCTGGCTGTCCATCCGCTCCAGCGCCGTATTGTAGCTTACCCCAGCCCGCGCCGCGATATCGGCGATCAGCATTTCGCTGGTGCGGTTGCGGGCTGCGGCCGGGCTTGCGGAGGTTAACGCCAGGCCGATGACCGTGCAGGCGGTCACACCATTGATCAGCCAATGCATCTTCATTCAACCACCCGCCCCCGCACCATCACGAAGTCCACGTCCTCCAGCACCGTCACATCGGCGAGCGGGTTGCCGTCCACCGCGATGATATCGGCCGAATAGCCGGGCGCCAGCTTGCCGATCTGGCTGTCCATCCCCAGCACCTTGGCCGCGACCGTGGTCGCGCTGGCGAGCACTTCGCGGTCGGTCATGCCCTGCTTCTTCATCAGCGCCAGTTCCTCGGCATTGCGGCCGTGCTGGTACACGCCCGCATCGGTGCCGAAGGCGACCGTGACGCCAAATTGCCGCGCGCGGCTGACGAGCGAGGCCATCAGCGGCTGCACCGCGCGGATCTTGTCTTCGACCACGGGGTATAAACGCCCTTGCCCAGCCCTTCGCTGACGCCTTCCAGCGCCATCAGGGTGGGGACAAGCACAGGTGCCATTGGCCTTCATCGCGCGTGCCGCAGCTTCATCAAGGTAGGTTCCGTGTTCGATGGAATCGATGCCCGCTTCGGCCGCCTGCTGGATGCCGCGCGCACCGTGGGCGTGGGCCATGACTTTGAGGCCGAGCGAATGGGCGGTGTCGGCGATGGCCTTCATTTCGGCGGGGGTGAAATGCGCTTCGAGGCCCCGGCCCTGCTGGCTCAGCACGCCGCCGGTCGCGGTAATCTTGATCACATCCGCGCCGTTCTGGCTGGCGAGCCGCACCTTGGCCGCACATTCCACTGCGCCGGTGCAGGTGAAGCCCGAATCGAGCAGTTCGTTGACCTCGGACCGGAAGCCGTTGACGTCGGCATGGCCGCCGATGATCGCGAGCGCTGGGCCAGGCTGCCACAATGCGCCGGGCCGGGGATCACGCCTTCGGCCGTTCCGCGGCGCAGCGAGAACGCGGTTTCGGTGCCGCTGCCCGCTTCGCGCACCGTGGTAAAGCCAGCCTTGGCAGTGATCAGGGCGTTCTTCGCCCCAACGACCACGCCCCATTCATCCGGCTCGGTCGCTTCCTTCCAGAAATCGCCGCCGGGATCGCCGGTTGGTACCTGCTGTCGTGGCCGACGCCGGTCCGGGCGCTCGTGGTGATCCTGTCCATCGTTGCTGCCGGCGCCGTCGCGGCGTTCACCGCCAAGGGTCGCGACGCGCAGGAGTTCGCCCGCGAGTCCATGTTCGAGCTGCGCAAGGTCGTGTGGCCGACGACCGACGAGACGACGCGCACCACCGTGGTGATCATGATCGTCGTGGTGATCGTCAGCTTTGATCCTTCGCGGGCTTCGATTGGGTGATTTCGCTGGGCGTGCGCGCGCTGCTCGGCCATGGAGATGCGGCATGAAGCGTTGGTATGTGGTCCACGCCTAC
>JAAUPH010000161.1 GCA_012035435.1 Sphingopyxis sp.
GTGGCCGAGGCCATTGGCGCCGCGCTGATCGCGATGGGCAGCGCCGGGCCAAGGCGATGGCGGTGGTGCGCGGCGAGGCGGAGATTTACCTGCACACCGGCGGGCAATATCAATGGGATAACTGTGCCCCGGTCGCGGTCGCCGCGGCGCATGGCCTACACTGTTCGCGCGTCGATGGAGCGCCGCTGGTTTATAATGGCGCGGATACCAGCCTGGCCGACCTGCTGATCTGCCGCCCCGAATGGGCTGAACGCGTGCCGGCACTGGTCGCAGCGGGCGCCTGATCCCGCGCCCGTGAACGCGGTGCGCATCGTGATGGTGGGCCGTTTCGCCACCGGATAGGTGCGCAAATGGGCAAGCAGCTGATCCGCATCGACCTTGCTGCCTTTGGGCGGACAGCTGCTTGCCGCTCTCCAACTTTGCTTAGAGCGTTTTCTAGTCAGGTGGAATCACCTGACGGCTCGGAAAACGCGACAAATCATAACCTAGAGCGGTTGATCTGGCGCAGCCAGATCGGAAACCGCTCTAACCTCCGCCTCAGCACGCTCGCTGTCCCCGCCCCCCTCACCCTGCGCGTGACAGCGCCTGCACCGCTCTGCTAGGAGCGGCTTTATGACCGCGCCCCTGCCCCCTTCGTCCGCTGCTCAGGCCGCCCGCACCATTTGACGCGGTTGCATGAAGTGATGGCGGCACGCACCAATGCGCAGGCAAAGCTTAATCAGGTCGTGCAGGTGATCGGCGAATGCCTGAACAGCGAGGTGTGCTCGATCTATCTGCTACGCGAGGGCGCGATGGAGTTGTTCGCGACCCGCGGCCTGAAGCAAGAGGCGGTCCATGTCACCCGGCTCGCGCCTGGCGAGGGACTTGTGGGCACGATTGCTCAGCAGATCGAGATGCTGAACCTGGATGAAGCGGCCGCGCATCCCGATTTCGCCTATCGCCCCGAAACCGGAGAGGAATTATATCACAGCTTTGCCGGGGTGCCGATCATCCGCCGCGAACGCGCCGTCGGGGTGCTGTGTGTCCAGCATGTCGACCCGCGCCGATATGACGAGATCGAGATTGAGACGCTGCAGACCGTCGCTATGGTCATCAGCGAACTGATCGCCAACGCTCAGTTAATCGACACCCGCGCCCAAAGCGATGCTGCGGCCATCGACCAGTCGGCGCAGCGGCTGTCGGGGCAAAAGCTGGTCGACGGCATGGGCCAGGGCGTCGCCGTGTTCCACCAACCCCGCGTCGTCATCGAACATACCGTCGCCGAAGATACCGAGGCCGAGCGTCACCGCGTCTATGCCGCGTTCGACAAAATGCGCGAACAAATTGACCGTATGGCGAGCCAAGCCGATTTCGGCGTCGGCGCGAACATGAAGAGGTGATCGAAACCTATAAAATGTTCGCCTATGACGAAGGCTGGTCGCGGCGGATCAACGAGGCGATCGACAGCGGCCTGACCGCAGAGGCCGCGATTGAGCGGGTGCAGCAGCGCACCCGGATGCGGATGCGGCAGATTGACGACCCGTTACTGCGCGACCGGATGCACGATCTGGAGGATCTGGCCAACCGCCTGCTGCGCATCGTGTCGGGACAGATGGGAACCGCGGCGCAGAGTGGGTTGCGGCAGGATTCGATTCTGATCGCGCGCAATCTGGGGCCCGCCGAACTGCTCGAATATGATCGGCGGCGGCTGAAAGGCGTGATTCTGGAGGAAGGATCGCTCACCGCCCATGTCATCATCGTCGCGCGGGCGATGGGCGTGCCGGTGCTGGGGCGCGTCAGCGAGCTGCGCGGCGTGGTGCGCGAAGGCGACATGTTGCTGCTCGATGCGGCCGAAGGCGCGGTGCATGTGCGGCCAACAGCAGCGACCATCGACGCCTTTGCCTCGAAACTGAACATCAGCCAGAAGCGCCGCGCCAGCTTTGCCGCAATGCGCGACCTGCCCGCCGTCACCAAGGATGGCGTACCCGTCGAACTGATGATCAATGCCGGACTGCGCGAAGATGTCACCGCGCTCGACCTGACGGGGGCGAGCGGAATTGGGCTGTTTCGCACCGAGTTTCAGTTTCTGGTGTCGGCCACACTGCCCCAGCGCGAGCGGCAGCAGCGCCTGTACCGCGACGTGCTTGACGCCGCGGGCGACCGTCCGGTCATCTTCCGCACCGTCGACATCGGCGGGGACAAGGCGCTACCCTACATGCGTGCCGAGGCCGAGCAGGAGGAAAATCCGGCGATGGGCTGGCGCGCGCTGCGTATTGCACTGGAACGCGACGGCCTGCTCAAAATTCAGGCGCGCGCGTTGATCGAGGCGTCAGCAGGGCGGACGCTCAACGTGATGTTCCCGATGGTGGCCGAACCGTGGGAATATGAAGCGGCGCGCACCATTTTCGTCGAACAGCGGGCATGGCTGGCAGCGCGGGGCAAGAAGATGCCCAATGCGATCCGCTATGGTGCAATGCTGGAGGTGCCGGGGCTCGCTGAAACGCTCGACCTGCTGCTGCCCCACCTCGATTTTCTGTCGATCGGCACCAATGATCTGACCCAATTTCTTTTCGCTGCCGACCGCGCGCATCCTCGGCTGGCCGAGCGCTACGACTGGCTGTCGCCGACCGTAATGCGCTTTCTGGCGCGGGTGACGCGGCAAACGCAGGACGTCGGTGTGACCATCGGCGTGTGCGGCGAAATGGGCGGGCGCCCGCTGGAGGCGGATGGCGCTGCTGGGCCTGGGCATCAACCGGCTGTCGATCACGCGGCGGGATCGGCCGGTGAAAGCGATGATCCGCAGCCTTGATCTGGGCGCTCTACGCAGCGACATCGGCGGAATTTTGGCGCGCCCCACCGCCACCCCGCGCAGCCAATATCATGACTGGGCCGCCGCGCACGGCGTCGATCTGGGGGAGTGAATCTCCTGCGCGTGTCGGAACTCCTCGACAATTCCACTTTTCGTTATTCCCGCGACGGCGGGAATGACGAAGTGTTTGTTTCTGGTCGGTTCGAATACCGACCTTAGAGCGGTTTCCGAGCCGTCAGGTGATTCCACCTGACTAGAAAACGCTCTAACCGATGCTAAAGCAACCGCACGGTGAGCGGCAGCGCGCCGGATTCGGTGTGGAACGTCGGCACGCCGGTCTTGGTATAATCAATATTCTGCAGCCGTTCGAGGTCGATGCCCTCTGACCGCGTCGGCAGTCCCGCTGCCGCCAGCATGGACCGTGGGACGCGGTGCGCGGTGCACAGCCCGCCATTGCCGTCGTCGACCAGCCGCTGTTCAAAGGTCACGCCCTGCTGGTTGTGCTTCGACCGGCTGACGTTGGCGACTGCCAACTGCCCCTCACCAAAATCGAGCACGAATTTCGTGCCTTTGGGTACGCCGACAATACCCTCGATCAGGGCGCCGGTTGCCGACAGGTTGCGGATGACGATAGGATAATAATGATTTTCATGGACCGCGCCCGCGCGGCGGAACATTGAAAGCCGCTTGTGCCGTTGTTTCGCCGGTCCGCTGGGGGTGATGAACCAATCGCCGGCGGCGCAGCGATCCATCAACACGCTGTGCGTCACCGGCTTGCTATAGGCAAAGCCCTGAATATGGCTGACCTTGAGTTTGCGGATCAGCGCGAGCTGGTCGAGCGTCTCAATGCCTTCTGCGGTCGTGTCCATCTCCAGCGTCGTCGCCAGCGCGACGATGGCCGCGATGATCGCCGCGCTGCGCGATCCTTTCTCGGTGGCGGTCCGCACAAACCCTGGTCGATCTTGATCTTGTCGAACGGCGCCGATTGCAGATAGGCTAAGCTTGAATATCCGGTCCCGAAATCATCAAGCGCCAGCCGTATGCCAAGCCGCTTCAGCGCCTCGAACATCCCCTTGGTTTCGGAGGAGTCGTTCAAGAAAACGCTTTCGGTAATTTCCAGCTCCAGTTGCTCCGCGGCAACCCTGCCGATGCGATCGCATTGGCCACCAGCTTGGGCAAGCGCGCGTCGGCGAACTGAATTGGCGACACATTCACCGCGACGCGCATGTTGCCGGGCCATAGCGCGGCATCCATACACGCCTGACGCAACAACCATTCGCCGAGGCGCGCGATCAGGTCGGTCTCTTCGGCAATCGGAATGAACAGCGACGGCGGCACATAGCCGCGTTCGGCGTGGTTCCAGCGCATCAGCGCTTCGAACCCCGTGACCCGGTTTTCAACAGCGCAGACGACTGGCTGATAATGAACCTCAAGCTCATTCTTGCCCAGCGCGTCGATCAGATCCTGTTCGAGTGCGCGCCGGTCGGCCGCGGCATGAAGCAGATCGTCGGAAAAAAAGCGAAAGCGGCCACGTCCATTACCCTTGGCAGCATAGAGCGCCAGATCGGCGTTGCGCACCAGCTCCTCGCTGTTGTCGCCATCGAATGGCGCCACAGCGATGCCGACCGAGGCGCCAATGATGCAGCGGCTGTTTTCGATCAGATAGGGTTCCGACAGTTTGGCAATAATCTCGCTGGCCAGATCACCCAGCGCGCCGCGATCATCGCAATCGGGCAGGATGACCTGAAATTCGTCGCCGCCCCGGGCGCTGACCCGTTCTTTTGTCGCCCACTGCATGGGCGAGGCGCTGGCCAACCTGGCGCAACAACGCATCGCCCGCAGGGTGGCCCAGCGTGTCGTTGACTGTCTTGAACCGGTCGAGGTCGATCAGCATGATCGCACAGCTGCGTCTCTGTGGCTTGAATGCCGCCAGCGTTGACGCCAGCAGCTGAGACATATGATAACGGTTCAGCAGCCCGGTCAGCGTGTCATATTTGGTGCGCCGATTGGTTTCTTCGGTAGCCGCGCGTTGCTGGGTGACGTCGATGCTGAAACCGCGAAAGCCGCCGAAATTACCCTTGGCATCATATTGCGGAACGCCGGTGACAGCCCACCAACTGGCAGGATCGGATAGCGCCGACCGCAACACCACCTGACTAAACGCGGCCTTGCGCGCCAGCAGAAAGGGCAAGGCGCGTTGCCGTTCTTCTGTGCGATCCTGCGGCGCGAAAAGCGCAGCGAAGTCTTGGGTGTGGGAGTGCGCTTCGACCTCCATCCGGTCGAGCGTTGCGTCGGACAGATATTGGATGCGGCCTTCGGCATCGGTAGACCAGAACCAGCCCTGGCCCGTAGCCTCATAATTGCGCAGCAGCAGCAACGCCTCTTGATCGTCGGCGCGGTTCGCGGGCGTTGGCGGGTCTGGCACAGACGATCCATGCGCCGCGCGCATAGACAATTTGCCAAGCAACCCCTTAGGGGGGGCGGCCTAGATCAATCGACGACTTTGCTGCAACCGACGGCCTCGCCATTCACCCCATGCTCCTCGCCCGCGCGGCTGGCGCGCGGCTAAGGCGCTGTACGACTGATCGATTTGCGAAATCGTTAACTATGGCGCAGCAATGACAGAGCTTTGCGCAGATGGCATCACAGTTCACGTTGGGTCGTCGGACGGCAGACGGCGGCGCGTGCGAGCCTGACCGTCTGCTGATCCGTCAGGCTCGGTCTACGCCGACCTTAATCATGGCGTTTGTATATCTTGCAAACACGCACCTTAGTTAGTCGGCCAGCTTCCAACCAATATGAAAAAGGAATCCGGCAACGGGGCAGGCAATTACGAATACAACCGCTCTGATTGCCACCTCCCACAGCACATGATCATCGGATCGGTTCATTTAGGCTTCTCCGGTTGCGGCTTTGCCTTAGCCACCTTGCGCAGCCGGTCATCCCAGCGCGCTTCGTCCTCGTCGGCCTCTAGCTCGCGGGCCGCATCCTTGAACTTGTCGAGTTGACTCTGTTCCTGATTCAGTGATTTGCTGGTGATTATGGCCTCAAGCAATCTGGATTACGGTTACGTAGCATAGAAGCTGGCCTGCTGCCGGTTTGATGGACACCGAGATTGGCTCATTCATGCTACACCGGCCTCGCGTTCGAAGTCGATGGGGCTTCGGTATCCGATGGTCGAGTGCCTGCGGATCGGGTTGTAGAAGCATTC
>JAAUPH010000162.1 GCA_012035435.1 Sphingopyxis sp.
GCTGCGACCGGTGCCACCGCCGGTCCTTCGATCTAGTTGAAGCGATCAGTGCTCAACAGGATGAAATGGATCAGCAAAGCCAGGACGAACAGGAAGATTGCCAAAGCAACCAAAGTCCTGCGCGGATCGAAGATAAGCCAAAGTCTCCACATGATACCGCCTCCTTATGCTAGAAATGTTGTGATGGTCGCATTTGCGAGGCTGATCGTGTCCTCCAGCATGGCATAGCCATTCACGCCGGGGAACCACGGCCGCCACATCCACACCAGCACATGCGCGATGATCGCGATGACGGTGAAACCGATGAAGCTGCTCACAAATATCTTGTGGAATTCCTTGGCTTCTTCCGGGGTCAGATAGGCCCCCGGGCCAAAGCGTTCATTGTCGCTCATAGTCCCTTCTCCATATTAGCCCCAATCGAGCACCCTAAAGTGGCTCCTCCGGGCAGTTGCCTTGCAGCACATGCCGCTGCCAAGGTTGGTGACATCCGGGCCGTGCCGGACGAATAGCTGGACCGGGTCATGCGCCCGCCCCCTCAAGCATGGTGGCCGCCAGACGGTCGGCCGAAACATGATCTTCACCGGCGCGCCGTGCGCCGCGTTCGGCGGCATCGCGCAGGTTTTTGGCGGCAGAAATCCGGACAAGTACCGGCTGCGCCTCGACGATCGCGTCAAATTTGCTTTTCGCGGCGTCATCCCAGCGCAGCGTGGCTTCGCGGCGCGACGGCGTCGCGGTTCCCGCGTCCATCTGGGTCGACAGCGGCAGAATGTGGAACAGCGCATCGAACAGCGCGTTGCAAACTTCTTGGACCAGATAGGTCGCACCCGAATAGCCCATGTATGGCGTGCCGGTATGCCGCCTGATGGCAGCGCCCGGAAAGCTTGCCGGGATGAAGATGCCGCGCCCGCCCGTCTCAGCGAGATACATGCGCTCGTTATAGCTGCCGAAGACCACCAGCGGCGGATTGGTCGCGATCATGTCGCGGACGTGATGATTGTCGGTCTTGGCTCCCGCGGTGCGGCCGATCGCGAAATTGCAGGGGAGCCCCCATGTCATCTTCAAGAAATTTGCGGATGCCGCGCGCGTAAGTCTCATTGGCCACGATGCCGAAACTGGCGGTGCCAAAAAAATCCTGCGTCACCGACCTCCACAAATCCCAAAGGGGCTTAATCGTCGTGTGCTTCTCGCGCTCGATAAAGGGTTCGGGGTCGAGACCCGTCAGCGTGCCCAGTTGGCGCAGGAAACGGGTGGTGGAATCGAGGCCGATGGGCGCCTGCAAATAGGGTCGTTCGAGCAGCTCGCACAGATTGCGGCCAAATTCGCGGTACATGCAGATATTGACCTGCGCATGGGCAAGCTTTTGGATGTCGGCCAAGTGGGTACCCAGCGGGAACACCATATTGACCTCTGCGCCGATCCCCTCGACCAGCCGCCGAATTTCTGCCAGATCGGAGGGCATATTGAACATGCCATAGGACGGCCCGATGATGTTGACTTTGGGCTTCTCACCCTCTGCGAGCGGTTGGGGGCAGCCGCTTTCTTGGGCCCAAATTCAGTCCACAGCCACGACAATGCCCGGTCTTCGCTTTGCCATTGATCCTCGTCGATCGTGCGCGGCAGGAAGCGTTTGATGTTGGTACCCTCAGGCGTCACCCCGCCGCCGATCATTTCCGCGATCGAACCGGTGACCACCACGGCAGGCAAATCGGGATCGAGCGAGCGCCACGCGCGGCGCATCGCGCCTTCGGTGCCCGTCTTGCCCAGTTCTTCTTCGCCCAGGCCCGTGACGACGATCGGCAGTTCGTGTGGCGGCAAGCCATCGGTATAATGCAGCACCGACGTCACCGGCAAATTTTCACAGCCGACGGGACCGTCGATAATGACTTGCAGTCCCTTGACCGCAGTGAACGCATAGACCGCGCCCCAATAGCCGCCAGCCCGGTCATGATCGATGATCAGCGTCATGATCCAACCGCCTCTGCGGCTTTGGCGGCCGCCAAATTTTGTGCGGCATATTTGGCTTTGAACTTCGGCCGATCGTTTGGCGTATCTTCCCAGATGCCGCTGGTGTGGCCCGTGCCCACGCCTTCGAAAAAAGCCTGCATTCTGTCGAACCGCGCCTTGTTGGCGATGGCGCCGTTGATGACCTGAGCCAAACTGCCAGCTCCGGCGGTGCCCATCAGCGGGCGCGCGGAAATCAGGTTGGTGAAATAGAGCGCGGGGATCGCTTTGGCTTTGGCATGCTGGACGACCGGCGTGGTGCCGATGGCAAGATCTGGCCCAAATTCTTCGATCGCCGCAATATCGGCTTCCAGGCTGGCGCGGTAGTTGACCCGCACGCCTTTGGCTTCAAGCCATTCGCGGTCGGGGTCGGACCATTTGGTCCTGGGACAGGCGGTCCCCACATAGGGCACGTCGGCTCCGCTTTCGATCAACAGCCGGGCAACCAACAGCTCTGATCCTTCGTAACCCGACACGGTGATGCGTCCACGCACGGGTTTGGCGGCCAGCGCGGCGGCGATGGCTGGCAGTATTGCGTTTTGGGCCGCGGCAATTCGATCCGGGTTGGCCCCGGTCGCCTCGCCAATGGCCCGGAGCCATGCGGCGGTGCCGTCACGTCCGACCGGTGCCGATCCCACTATCTTCCGTCCTGCCGCTTCAAATTCACGGATGCTTGCGGTGTAGAAGGGGTGGATGGCGGCGATCACCGCACCGTCCAGCGCGGCATAAAGCTCCCGCCATTCGCGCGTCGGCACGACGGGGCCCGCTGCCAACCCCAATGGTGCGAGCATCTGGCCAATACCCATCGGGTCAGCCGGGAACATCTCACCGAGCAATGTGACCGATGGGCGGTCGGGCAGGGCAGAGGGGGCTGCGACCGGGCCTTGCTCCGCTTCCTCGCGCGCATATTTGAGCATCGCGCCCGCCAGCACGTCTTTGGCTTCGGCATGGGTTGGAATGCCGAAGCCCGGCACATCAATGCCGATCACGCGAACACCGTTGATCGCGTCGGGGAGCAACCGCAGTGGCACCCCGCTCGCCGTCGGCACGCACAAATTGGTGACAACGATGGTGTCATATTGTTCGGGATCCGCCATCTGTTCGACGGCTTCCTTGATATCTTCGAACAGCTTGCCGGTGACCAGTGTTTCGGAGCTGAACGGCACATAACCCACGCTGCGCCGCGCGCCGTAGAAGTGCGAGGTGAAGGTCAGCCCATAAACACAGCACGCTGACCCCGACAGGATCGTCGCCGTCCGCCGCATGCGCAGTCCCACACGCAGCGAACCGAAAGCCGGACACATGGATTGGGGCTGATCGTGTGGGCCGAGCGGATAGTCCGCAGCATATTGGCCCAAGATTTCCGACTTGCCGGCCTTCTTGGCCGCGTCGAGCATCATATCTTTGCCGCCATGACAACCATCGACAGCGGTCGCATCTGGCGCCGCAGTCAGGTCGATCCGATCGCGTGCACGCTCCGATCCGGCAAAGGCGGTCAGGTCAGTCACGCATCAGACCTCGTCATAAATCACCTCGAGCGATGGCTTCGCTTCGTAAGTTCCGCCGCGCATGTCGGCCTGCGTCGCGGGAACAAGCTGAACGCCGCCGCCGACTTCATCGGGCGAAAACAGGCCCAGCAGGCCATCCTGGTCCAAGGGCTTGGGTTGTTGCGGTGGCGCCGTCGCCACATTTTCGGCGAGCTCTGCAAACAGGCTGCCCCATTCGCTTTCTGACGTGCCGATGATCTGATAATTGGCCGATTTGCGGCGGATGTCTTCGTTCGCCGGAATGGAGATCAGCACCGGGATATCGACGCTTTGGGCAAAGGCCTGCGCTTCGCCGGTGCCGTCATCTTTGTTGATGATCATCCCGGCAACGCCGACATTGCCGCCCATCTTGCGGAAATATTCGACCGCCTTGCAGACATTGTTGGCGACATACAGCGATTGCAGATCATTCGATCCGACGACGATCACTTTCTGGCACATGTCGCGCGCGATCGGCAGGCCGAAGCCGCCGCACACCACGTCGCCCAGAAAATCGAGCAGAACATAGTCAAAGCCCCACTCGTGGAAGCCCAGCTTTTCGAGCAATTCAAAGCCGTGAATGATGCCGCGCCCACCGCAGCCGCGACCGACTTCGGGGCCGCCGAGTTCCATCGCAAACACACCGTCGCGCTGGAAACAGACATCCTCGATGCCGACCTCCTCGCCCGCCAGCTTTTTGCGCGACGAGGTTTCGATGATGGTGGGGCAGCTTTTGCCGCCGAACAGCAGCGAGGTTGTGTCCGACTTGGGGTCGCAGCCGATGAGCAGCACGCGCTTGCCTTGCTGTGCCAGCATATAGCTAAGGTTGGACAGCGCGAAGCTTTTACCCGATCCGCCCTTGCCATAAATGGCGATGATCTGCGTTTCTTTCTTGACCTCGCCCGTGGGTGCGGGATCGGGTTCGATCGATGCCTCTTCGCGGAGGACGCCTATGTCGAGCATCGTCATTCGCAATCTCTCCAATCGAGCACCATTTTGAGGCACTCTGGATTTTCAAAAGCTTCCGGATAGGCGGTGGACGCTGCTGCTGCCGGGGATATGCCGGTAATGAGGTCCGACAAGTCGAGCGCGCCGGTGGCGATCAGGGCATGGACGGAAGCCATATCCTCTGGCTCCCATTCGGCGGCGATGCGGATGCGCGCTTCGCGCTGGAAAGCGGGCGGGAAGGCGAAGCTGATGGGTTGGCTGTAAAAGCCCGCGAGCACCAGCTCGCCGCCCTTGGCCAGGCGGCCGATGAAGCTGTTGAGCGCCGATGCATCGCCGCTAACATCATAAATCTGGCGATAATCGTGTCGGGCATCGTCATCGGGGTGAATGACGCAATATCCCGCGGCGCCGGTTTGGCGCACCGGATTGGTATCCCACACGACAGGAGGCGGCACGCCGGCCGCGACAGTCAGCCGAGCCAGCAAGCGGCCCAAAATGCCATGACCGATGATCAGCTGGGGCGCTTCCCCGCAGCTTATTGCATGCAGCGCGGTTGCCGCCAGGGCGTATAAAATGCCTTTTTCTGCCAGCTTTTCGTCAATGGGCATCGCCCGGGCTGCTGCGACGACCAGCTTGCGCGCTGCGCCGCCAAACAGGCCGCGTGCGTCGCGGTAGCAGTTGGCGCCGGGAACAAATACCCATTCACCAATGCGCGGTTGATGGTCAGGGCCGGCGTCGATGATTCGGCCGACCGACTCATATCCGGGAATGAGCGGATATCCCATGCCCGGGAAAGCGGGCATTTGCCCGGTCCAGAGCAGCTTTTCGGTACCGGTGCTGATACCGCTGAAATGGATTTCGACCAGCACATCGCCCGCGCCCATGGCTGTCAGCGCAGTTTTGCGCATTTCCAGACTGCCCGGTGCGGCAAAAATGACGGCCGAAGTCTCCAAAACTGCTCCATCCTCCTCGGTCTCTCACCCCAGCAAACAGGGATAGAGACTCTGTCAGATGTCAAATTATCGCAACACTCTTGAATGTCAAATAATTTGGACAGTTGAGTGTTATTTGTCGCGACAAGGGCAGAGGTGATCAGGGGGAGGGCCGTGCTGAATGCCCGCACGGCTTTGAATCCGGCATGCTGGAGCATTGTTGTGATCTCGGTCGCCGATCTTGGTCGTCCTGAGCCCATGGCCCATAGGTAAAGGCCGAAATAGGCGTCACCCATGCGTTGAGCATGGCCGCTTTGCGCCATTGGTTCTACAATCAACAACCGTCCGCCATCAGGCAGTGCGGCATGGATTTTGGAGAGCAGGGCCGTTGCGACGGGTTCATCATGGTCATGCAGGATGCGGACCAATGTGATGAGGTCATAACCCTCCGGTAGAGCGCTATCCTTGAAGCTCCCCGAATGAAGTTCGATCCGCTCGGTCGAAAGTCCGCGCGCTGCTTCTGCGATCACCTCAGGCAGATCGAAAATTCCGCACTGCAACTTGGGCGCGGCAGCCATGATCGCC
>JAAUPH010000163.1 GCA_012035435.1 Sphingopyxis sp.
TATGACGCGGCCTGCGCGACCCGATAATTGGTACAGACAGTGCGCGATAGAAATAGACCCAAAGCCCAGCGACATCGGGATCAGCAAGCTGTGGTCAAACAGCCCCGTCGCATAGGTCGCCGCAGCGGCAACGCCTAGCAGCGCCAGCATGCCGATCGATGCCACAGTGGAAGTCTGCACCAACCGGCGCTGCCGCTCGGGCGTGACCGCAGTGGCAAAGCGGCGCTTCACAATATGCCTGCGCACCAGCGTGTAAGCGATGAGCCCGCCCATCCAGCCATAATTGGCCAGCGGCAGCCCATTCCAGGCACACACCGCCATAATAATCATGGTATTGAGCGCGGCCACCGCCATCAGCACCGGGACTTGCGCAATCAGGCTGTCGAGCTGCGCATGACGCAGGTCATCGGCAATGCCCACGGGCACCGCATCGGCCATCCAGTGGCTCAGCCATGTGCGGTGCTGGCCTGCCCGCTCGTTCATTCCCGAACCCTTTGAACGGCGGCCCGTCGTCGCGGCAGGTCACCTTTGCCAATGGTCTAGACCCACATGGTAAATTGAGGGTTTACGCCCGATTGTTGCGGCGGGCCAGCCCGCGCGCGTCTGTCGCTTGCATTGGGCGGGCGCGCGCGGCACCAGTCCGGTTTGACGAGGCGGGGCTACAGATCATGGCGAAGAGCGAACCCACGACGAAACCAACCAGCGTCGATCCCGCCGCCTATGTGGCCGCGATCGAGCATCCCGGCCGCCGCGCCGATGGAGAGGCGCTGCTCGCACTCTACCGCGACATCAGCGGGTTGCCAGCGGTGATGTGGGGACCGTCGATCATCGGCTATGGAAAATATCACTACGAAACCAAAAGCTGCGCCGGCGATTGGCCGCGCGCGGGGTTCAGTCCGCGCAAGGCGAACTTGGTCATCTACCTGACCTGCGGCTATAATGATCCAGGGATGGAAGCGAACATCACCGCGCTGCGCGAACGACTGGGCAAGCACAAAGGCGGCGCGAGCTGTCTCTATATCAACAAGCTCAGCGACGTCGATCTGGGCGTCTTGCGCGACATGATCGCGCTCGATCTCGCATGGATGGACAGGGCTTACCCGCGCTAGGCGTCAAATTCCCGCATACCATTCATAATCGACGCGATCCTCCCAAAAGCCGCCCTTGCCCTCGCCAATCGCGTCGAGGCTGGCGACCGCTTCGATGCGCTGGATGAATTTGGCGTGCTTATAGCCCAACTGCCGCTCAACGCGTAGCCGCACCGGCGCGCCATTTGCGATCGGGAGCGCTTGCCCGTTGAGCCGCCAAGCCAATAAAGTCTGCGGATGCAACGCGTCGACCAGATCGATGCTTTCATAATAGGGCACGCCGCCGATCTTGTCGGCGCAGTGAAAGACGATGAAGCGCGCGCTGTCCTTGAGCTGTGCCGCCGCCAGAATCGGTGCAAGCCGCGCGCCCTGCCACTCGCCGATCGCGCTCCAACCCTCCACACAGTCGTGCCGAGTGATTTGGGTGCGCTGCGGAAGCCCCCGGATGTCGGCCATGCTTAGGCCGAGGTGCCGTCCCACCAGCCCCCCAATGCTCACGCGCCAGTCGCGAAACCCGGTCGCTGCATGCAGGCGATAGCTGGGGCCATCGCCCATACGCGAGCCATTGGCGCGAAACGCTGGCGACAGATCGGTGCGGCCAAATTCGCGGGCCAGCGCATCACGGTCGATCAGTGCGCGCTGGCTATGCTGGTGCATCACCTCGCCCATGGACAATATTTTACGAAACGCCGGGCTTTCGTTGAGCGCATCGCAGCCCGACAGCAGCGGCAACGCGGCAATGGACCCGATCAATGTGCGGCGACCGATCATGATTTCACCCATCGGCCTGGCCCTTCGGCATCGTGGGCTGCGGCAGCACGAACCAGCCGGTCAGCATCGAGCGTACTTCATTGACCGGCCCGGCGAGCAGCACCATTGCCAAATGGATCAGGAAAAAACCGACCAGCGCCCATGTCGCGACAAAATGCAGCGACCGCGCCGATTGCCGCCCGCCGAACAGGTCCAGCAGCCACGGCGCGGCGGCATTGATCCCCGGCGACATGGCAAGACCGGTGCCGACCATCAGCGGCAACAGGACAAAGATCACGCCGATATAGGCGAGCTTTTGCAGCACATTATAGCGCGCGGCAGCCTCACCCGTTGGGAAGCGCAATCGCGCATGATCTTTAACGTCATGCCAAATATGCCGCGGCGACCATTCGGCACGGCTGACATGCAAATCGCGGCTGAGGTGCCGCGAGACCAGCGACCAGGCCATGTACAGCGTCATGCCGATCGCCAGCACCCACGCAAAGAACAAATGCCAGCGCCGCCCATCGGCCAGACTATAGCCCGACGGAATCGTCGCCCAATGCGGAAAGGCCCAGCGCTGGACCTCCCCCGCTTCATTTTTCCAGTGGCCCAGCACCCCAGTCGTCCGCACCTCGGCGCCGCCGATGCGCAAATAGCCGTCGGTCGTCGTCGAGCGAATTTCAAGCCATGCCGGGTCGCTGTTTGCACCATATTGACCCCAATAAAGCCGCGGATGCGCGTTAAAGATCATCAGCCCGCTCATCAGCATGATGAGCAAGGTCGCGGCATTAACCCAGTGCCACACCCGCGTCGGCCAGCGGTGGCGATAGATGCGCGCTGCAGCGGCGTCCTTGTTGTCCATCGGCCGGGATCTCCCTCCGGATCCTGTCAGGCTCCTCCACCGCCAAAGTTACGCCGCGACGAATATGTGCTGATATTTTTTCCGCAAACCGACCTTGTCGATCTTTTCAGTCCCCAGTTTGGGCAGCGCGTCGGACGCCATCCAGATCGTCTGCGGCACTTTGAACCCAGCCAGCCGTTCGCCAAGGAACGCCTTCAGCGCCGCATCGTCGACGCCGCTGCCGGGCTTCATCCACACCACCGCGCCTGGCACTTCGCCCAGCCGCTCATCGGGCAGCCCGAAGACCGCGCATTCATTGGCATCAGGATGCTCGTAAATCGCAGCCTCAACCTCCTGACAGCTTATATTCTCGCCGCCGCGGATGATGATATCCTTCTTGCGATCAACGATGAACAAATAGCCGTCTTCGTCAAGGTAGCCCAAATCGCCGGTGCGGAAATAGCCATTGTCGGTGAATGCCGCCTTCGACGCTGCGGCGTTATTCCAATAGCCCTCGAAATTGGCGATCGAGCGGATGCACACCTCGCCCACTTGCCCCTGAGCGAGCGCATCGCCCGCGTCATCCAGAATAGCAAGATCGACCAGCGGCTTTGACGCCGGGCCGGTCGACAGCGGCTTGGCGATATAGTTTTCGTTGATATTGCCGCACCCGACTGCATTGGTTTCGGTAAGGCCATAGCCAAGCAGCGGCTTGCCCCCACCCATTTCTTCGGCCAAGCGCTTGACATGCTCAGGCGGACGCGGCGCGCCGCCGGCAGCAAAGCCGGTGCACGACGACAGGTCATAGTTGGCGCGGTTGGGATGGGTCAGCATCTCATAACTCATCAGCGGGACGCCGGTGAAATTATTGACCTTTTCATCCTGGATCAGCTGCATCGCATGTTCCGCGTTCCATTTGGGCATCAGCACCAGTTTGCGGCCCAGCGCAAAGCTTTGCAGCAACACCGGCACCTCTGCGGTAACGTGGAACAGCGGGGTGCACACCAGCGTCGCGGGCTGCGTGCCCGGCATCATTCCGTCCTGCGTCAGGATATGCACGATCCCCATCGTCTGACAGATATAGTTGAACACCCCCTGGACGACATTCACATGCCGTGAATAGGCACCCTTTGATTGTCCGGTAGAGCCTGAGGTGAACAGGATGGTCGCCAGATCGTCGCCGCCAAGCGCTGGCAGATCAGCGGCGCCGCCACGCGCAGTGATCGGTGCAATCGCCTCGATCACCGGCCGTGTGATGTCGAGCGTCACGACGCGCGCACCATGATCGATCGCGGCAAGCCGTTCGGCGCGCTGCGGATCGGCGATGATCAGCATCGCTTCGGTCATGCGGATGCCATCGGCGAGCTCGCCCGATTGCCACCAGCCGTTGAGCAAGGTCGCGCACCCGCCCGCCATCAGGATACCGGCATACACCACGCCCCAGCTGGTGGCGTTGCGCATCGCAATGCCGACCCGGTCCCCGCGCTGGACCCCATGATCGGCGACCAGAGCGACCGCAACCGCGCGGGCGGCGGCATAGAATTCCTTGAAGCTCACCCGCTCGTCACCCTCAACCAAGAAGGTCGCATCGCCGTGCGTATGGCAGAAAAAGGCCATATAATCGGCCAAATTGCTCGGCGCATTGGCAATGATCGGCAGGTCGATACCGTAACGCTGGGTCGTACCAAGCGTGATCGGACCGCCGGGTCCGGTGATGACTTCATATGCGGCTTGCAGGCGCAAATCGAGCGCAGACGGCATTCACATCTCTCCTCTTGGTCTTGCGTCCCCGCCCGGTTATGGGAGGAGCCTTTCTGGGGCTGAAAGCACAAGAACCTATGTCATTTTTTTCCCTGTTAGCCGAAGTTTCCAGCCATGTGAACTTCAATGAATTGATGGGCGAGAATCCTGAAATCGCGGCGACGATCTTTGGCTTTCCAATCCGCTGGTATGCGCTGTCCTATCTTGCCGGTATCTTCCTTGGCTATTGGTATCTGCTTAAACTGATCGCCCAGCCGGGCGCCCCGATGGCGCGCCGCCATGCCGATGATTTCGTCTTTTACGCGATGCTGGGGATCATTGGCGGCGGGCGGCTAGGCTATGTCCTGTTCTACAATCTGGAGGCCTATCTGGCCGATCCAATCGGCATTTTCCGGCTGTGGGATGGCGGCATGTCGCTGCATGGCGGCGCGCTGGGCGTGATCAGCGCAATATGGTATATGTGCCGCAAGGAAGGGCTGAATTTCCTGCGCTTTTGCGACTATGTCGCGTGCGTCATTCCCTTTGGCCTGTTCTTTGGCCGCATCGCCAATTTTGTGAATGGCGAATTATGGGGGCGCACCACCGACGTCAGCTGGGGGATCATCTTCCCCGACAGCGGATCGATGGAACCGCGCCACCCCAGCCAGCTCTATGAAGCCGGACTCGAAGGCTTGCTGATGATGGCCATCCTCTCATGGCTGTTCTGGCGCACCGATGCCCGCTACAAACCCGGGCTGCTGTTCGGCGTCGCCGCGCTGGACTATGGCATTGCGCGCTTCCTGATCGAATTTGTCCGCGAACCTGACGTGCATCTCGGCACGCTCAGTTGGGGACTGACCATGGGCCAAACGCTGACGCTGCCGATGATCGCGATCGGCCTGTGGGCGGTCCTCACCGCCAAAGGCCGCCGCCAGCGGATCGAGCCGGTAGCGGGTCCGGCCAGCGTTGCTTGACGGGCTTGGATAGACGTCCACCATCGTCATCCCCGCAAAAGCGGGGGCCCAAGGGGCTGCAGCAGCACTATTTGGCCCTGGGCCCCCGCTTTCGCAGGGGTAACCGATGATTGACGCGGTCTTGGGCAGCACGGCATCTTTCCACCAGCGCCTGACCCGCCTGATTGCAGCGCATGGCCCGATCAGCATTGCGGATTATATGGGCACTGCCAACGCCCATTATTATGCAACGCGCGACCCGCTTGGCACGGCTGGTGATTTCACCACTGCGCCCGAAATCAGCCAGATGTTCGGCGAACTGATCGGCCTCTGGGCGGCCCAGGTCTGGCGCGACATGGGCAGCCCTCGCCCGTCCGCCTGATCGACGAAAACAACGAACAGGTCGGCGTTGTCGATACTGAAGACGCCAAGCGCCGCGCTCGCGACGCGGGCCTCGACCTGGTCGAAGTGTCGCCCGAGTCCAAGCCTCCGGTCTGCCGGATTATGGACTATGGCAAGTTTAAATACGCTCAAAAGAAGAAAACGGCCGAGGCCAAAAAGTCGGCAAGTACGTCGACGGTCAAAGAAGTTAAGTTTCGGCCAAAAATTGAGGCG
>JAAUPH010000164.1 GCA_012035435.1 Sphingopyxis sp.
CCTGTTGGCGACGAACGATACCCCGACCGGAGCTTCGGTAGGCGGTGGCAGCCCACTCGTTGAAGATGGCACTCGTCCGAGCCAGCCGACCCCTGCTTTGGCAGGAAGCACACCGGCGAGTGCGGCGACGGTTTCGCGAAATCCGCAAACGCCTGGGCCGGGTTTTCCAGATAGTCCCATCGGGCTGATCGCGGTTTCAACCGATACGCCAGGCCCAGTTGTGCCGGCCGTTCCCGAGCCAGCCAGTTGGCTTCTCATGATTCTTGGGGTTGGGTGGCTGGGGCTTTCGCTTCGGCGGCGGAGCGATGTTGTGGAAGCGGGTTTGCCGTCATCATACGCGGCCGCGTAATCAGCTCAAAGCCCCAGACGCTGCCGGGCACTTGGCGACAATCACCGGAAGACCAATTGCGGTCTGCCAAGCTTGTGCATGGCATCAAGCCCGAGAAGTGAATGGGGTACGCCGTTGACGACGGCAACGTTCATGTCGGTAATCGTCTGTCCGTGAACACTGAGGTCAACCTGGGCCATCTTGGCCTCGGCCGACCCACCGATACCTCTGACCAACCTGGTTTCGTTGCCCGAAACTCCGAGCATCTTCGCGTCGGCCGCGCTCAGGATTGTCAATGTCGCTCCGGTATCGACAAGAAAGGTCAGTCGATCACCGTTGACCTCTGCTTCGACAAAAATTCCATGGTTCGATCCATGAAGGCGATTTTCTGCGGCCAAAACAACCGGTGGTCCGATTTCTTTTGCTGGCTGATCTTCACCATTAGCGTCGGTAACGGTGAGGAGCGCTGTCCCGCTCGCTACCGTCGCCATCAACGCAAGAAAGGTGAACGCCTCGCTCATAGCGACGTTGCTATACGGCTTTTCCCTAAGCGCCGGTTAAGACGATTGGTAAATCGGTGTTCAGCCTATCTGCCCTGCGAGCTTCTTGCGGTACCGATTGTGAAAAATCGCTCCAACGCTGAGGAGGAGCAACAAGACGGCAAAATCGCTTGCAGCGCTCCAGTAAGGCCAGCGGACCGATCTCAGATCGGAATAAATCAAGTTGGGTTTGCCAGCGACCGCATAGCCTGAATTAGTGTAAAGTTGCGCCAAGCCGCCAGGAACACCCTCGCTTTTCAGATATCCAATGATTTCCGTCGTGCGAGGGTCCGTCGCCTTGGCACGCTTAATCTGAACGAAGGTTGTGAAATCATTAGACCGAGCGTCGGTCACCACAGGTGCTACCCAGAGTTCCCGGCTGGTGAACACGAAGCCCTCCCGATAGTAGCCAATGCGGTCAAGCAGGACGGTCCCCTTCAGTTTGACCTTGCCTTCCAATAGTGGACCGCGCGTACCGCGCTCAACCAATTGACTCAGATTTACCGAAACAGGCTTTTCGGCAATGGAACCCTGCGCCAACCCAATGAAGAACAGCGCAACCGCGATCACCGCGCTGGCTATGATCCCAAAATTGAAGAAAACAGATGCGAGTGCAGCTCTTTCGATCAGTTGGCTTTGCAGGCCCTCCTCCCCTCCCCTGTACGCCTTTCTCAGGCGAACAAAGAGGATAACCGCAAATGGCAAGGCCAACAGAGCCGTCAGCAGCACAACCGTGGCGACGGGGAAAAAGCGATCGAATGTCTTGAACTGCCACTCGGCCAGCCAACCGACGAGGCCGTTGTAGCGGATGGTCTGCCATACGAGCACCGCTGCCACTACCGCCGTCCAAGCCGCCGTGACCCAGCCCAGCGTCCTTGTCCTAATCCTGCTCGACATGATACCCAACCTTGTTGACCGCCCACCCATCGCAATGAGAATTGCGTTAACGGTTTTGTGCGCCACTAGGACCATATCCCGGGGCATATTGCAATCTGCCGCTTTCCAGCACCTGCTTGTAAAGTGCGCTGGCCTTTTGCTCTGCGAATGCTGAAGTCAACCGGTTCAAAGCCCAGGCTCGGCCAGCCTTGGCCTCTAGGGGCGCTTCACGCACTTGTGATACACGATAGACCCTGCCTTGCCATAACATGCTGCGGCCTGGGCTGATCTCCATGACTGGGAAGGGCGGACGTACGGCATAGTCGGCCGTATCGATCGTCAGCTCCGAAGCCGGACCGCCGCCAGAGCCGGAAAGCTGGAGGATGCGACGCTCTGAAAACTGCCAGGGATGCTTTGCCATATATGTGACAATGTCCTGATCCGATGATTTGCGCGCATCGTTCGCAAGCCGTCGGTAAAGAGCCCCGACCAGCAGTTCTTCCCGCGCCCTGCGCAGTTCAAAGTGATATTGTGGATCCTGCTCCAGGCCGCGCTGTTGCGCAATCTGAGCAAGAGCACGCCGCCGAACCATGGCTTCTACTACCGCGTTATCAATTCCGGAGGCCGGAACCTCTGGCATTCGCCCTCTTTCGTGCTCGAACTCCGGAAGTGTAAGATCATCGCCGTTGACCTTGGCGATCACCTGCCCGGAAGGCTGAGAATTGTCGCACCCGGACATCATCAGAAAAAACGTAAGCGCTGCCCCAAAGCTGAGCGCGGTGCGATTGAACCTGATGTGATTAGACGGCATGGAGGCCCTATGGAAACGCTGTATGATTGGTGGGCCGTCACGATTTTCGGCGCGCTCTCTATAACTTGGCTTGGCCGTTCTGTGAACAGAGCTTCCTTTGCAGATCCCATGCTGCCTTACGGCATTTGCGCCATCGGTTGCGCGGGCGGTAACTGGCTCGGCAACGAGGGCTATGACCTGTTGGGGGCCGCGGTGCTCTCAGCCGCCGCGGTGATGTACGTTGCGGTTATCAGGCCCTTCCGCAAGGCCTAGCGCCGGGGCCCCAAAAGCAATGCCCGTTCCGATCCGCGGAGCGCTTCCAGCCAAGCTCGACAAAATTCCACCAAACGAAGGTCCATTTGCTCTGAAGCTTGCGCTTCCATTGAAATCCTGACGAGAACGCCATCCGATGGCGCACCTTGGAAGGCATTTCGAGCAATCGTGAGGCGTTGATCCCACAGATCGCGGGTAAAAGTTGTCCCGATTCTGGTCCAATAAAGCAGCCGATCGATACGGTTGCCGCGCTGTGCTTCCATCCAGCCTGCAGGGACACGTCGTCCGGCAAGCGCAACCTCGTCAATTTTCTGCTCCAAAATCTCGAAGCCCGACGATGGGTAGCAGGTCTCGGGACGATGCAGCTGGAGCGCATGGGTTTGTAATGGTCCATATGCCACAAGTACAACAATTGCTGGCCCCTGCCCGTTGGAATACGCGGCTACCGCAATCTGCTCATAGGCTGCTTTGGAGAGCGCATCAGCTGGTGGAAGGATCACGCTCTCTGCCGGAAGAGTACGCCAGACGCCGAAGGCTTCGGGCAACCCGAGCTTGGCCGCGTCATGCGAGGTTCCTGATGTGCGGAATGCTGGATGAACCGAGAGGGCGCCCAATCCCCCCGCGCATAAAGTGCCGCTTAAAAGGAACGTCCGACGATCGATCATTCGCCGCGCTCCTTTACCAGACGGTGCACGAGCCTCTGCATGACAGCAAACATCGCCAATGCAAATGCGAAGCTCAAGACGCCTGAGAGTGGATGAATAGCGGTGTCCAACAGACCCGGGCCAAGAGTCTTTACCAGAAAGAGCAACGCGACAATGCGCAGCACATTGGCCAACAGCGCGATGGGCACAGAGATAATCACGGCTACAAGATATCCTCTCCAGCCTGTCCCTTGCATCCAATGTGCAAAAAGCAGTCCAATCGCGACAAGGCTCATTGTGGAACTAAGGCCCGCACAGGCCGTGTCGATGGCCAATTTGTACTGATCGACGAACAGATAATGAGCGTCAGATGCCGTTTCCATCCGAAAAACGCGGCCCAAGTCGCTTGCGGCCCTTGCCACGAAGTCCCGAAGGATAACATTGCCTGACAAGGTCAGACTGTAGGGTAGAGGAACAACAAGCCCGAGAAAGGCCAGAGGAAACATGCATGCCCGGGTAACAGCTGCTCCATTCAAAACGTAAAACGTTGCAACACCTGCCACCCAGACGCATACTGCCATGACCGAGACCAGGTCGATCGCAACTGGCAAAAAGATAAATTGGCAAAACCAAAGAGATCACCGCGACTGCGGGAATGACAGGGCCATGGCTTGCCAGATGCCCAACCCGTCTGTGGCTTTCGAAAAGCGACCAGAAACCAAGCGCGAGAACCAGCGGTGCCAGTGAACCAGCTTCTGTTCGCCAAGTTTGCTGGGCAAGGGACCAAAGCGTCGGGAGCGACCACAAAAAAAATGCGCCAGCGCCAAGCATCCGTGTTGAGGTCGACATGTAAGGGACGGTGGTCGGTTTTTGGGAAGGCGGCAAGAGTGAGCTGCTATTCATCGCGGTAGCTGGCAAGGCGATTGCCTGAATTGTATGGACGGGTCAGCCTCAGACATCTGACTGTCGGCCTGGCCGACATTCGGCCCAAGGCGGCGCGCGCTGTGCACATGGTCCAGATCATCACGCCCGAGCGCATGCCGGCTATTTGGGATGACGGAGGCGCCGTGACCGCGCTCGACACTATTCGGTGTTGCAGGGGCCTTGGATAACTTCATAGGGTGTGCTGCCCTCTTCTTCAGCGGTCAGCTTCACGCACCAATTGTCACCGGCGTGGTGCGCATAGTCGACAACACCGCGCGCGTACCTGCCGCCAGCGTCGTCTTGCCCCGATGGCGCGAGGTGGAATTGCCGGTCACCTCAAGCGCATAGCTAACCCCTTGTGCCCGCGGCGACAGGCCGACCAGCGCGATCTCGAGAATCCCGTCATGCTCGCGCACGTCCAGGGTCAAGGCGCGCGTTGTTGGTGTGGAAACATCATTGGTCATGGCGGGCACCTTGGAGGGGGCCAGCAAGGCGAGCGCAATCATGCCTACAGGCAGGGCAGACAGGATCATGGCGCGCGGCCTCCGAGCTGGTTGATGAGAGCGTTGATCAGCGCCTGCGCTTCTTCGCCGAGGCCGGCCGTATCGGGCTGTTCCTCGTCACGTGGGTTGGATGGAGTAGGAGCGCTGTTCCCGAGAGCTATCGAGGCAATCTCTTGGTTGCTAAGATCCCCGCTGGATGCACCGCCGCGCGCCAGCCGTTCAATTACGGTATCGACGCTCGGCAACACACTGCTTTCCAGATCGCCGCGCAGCAGCCGGTCTTCGGCGCTGACCGAACCTTCTCTTGCACCGGCGAAATCCGCCGCGCGCGTCTCAAGCCGGGTCTGACACAGCGCCAAAATCGCCGCGACATTGGGCGGGTTGTCGCAGATGTCAGTGCCTTCGATGGCTTGCAACAGCACCCGGCGTTCAGCGGAGGTAAGCTGGGCCAGGGTCGCGTCAAGATCTGCTTTGGACAATTGCGCAATGCCCGGCCCGCCCTGACCGCGCGCGCTGATCTGGCTGGCGGGGGTGCTGCTGGCCCCCCGCACAATCTCGTTATCGTTGGTTTGCACCACCTTATCACGCGGCGCAAGGGGGCGGCCTGCCGTGTCAAAATATGCGCGCCCGCCCGCGCGGATGGGGTGCTGTCCGGCAAGTCGATTTGGATCGCTTCAGTGCGGCTGCTGGCTGGCGCTTCGTTGCTCTCTTGCGCGCGCGCACCACTGTTGACCATGCCAAGAACGGCCATCGGGATTGCAGCAAGGAACAGCGATCGGATCATGGCAATGGGTTAGCTGCCCGAACCCGGAGCAGGGGCGAATTGCGCGCCGCTGTTGCTTTGCGTGATCTGAAGCGCGCCATTGCCAGTCTGCACGATCTGAAGATTGGCCAGGCCATCGCCGATCTGGCTCCAGTCGAGACGGTTGCCGCTGCTCAATTGGGTTGCGGTCATGGCGTTATCGTTTCCGTCCTGCGTCAAACGAGCCTGATTGTCGCTCCCGTCCTGTACCAGCAAAAGCTCATTACCATTGCCCGATTGCCGCACCGCAGCCGCTGAATAGGCGCTGCCATTGTCGGTCTGGCGGATGATCGCACGATTGCGGT
>JAAUPH010000165.1 GCA_012035435.1 Sphingopyxis sp.
TCCTCAAAAACTCGATATCCCGGTACTGGGCATCAATTTTCAGGGCTTGGCTGGCGAGGCGGATGGCTCGAAGCGTTTGCCTTGGCGTGGAGGGCAGCGGCTAGGGCGAGTTTGGGTTCGGCGGCTTTGCCGTTGATGGCGACGGCACGGGTCCATTGGGCGATCGCGTCATCCGCTTTCCCCTGTTCATATTGCACGAGGCCAATGTTATTGATAGCCTCCCAGAAGTCATCGCCGAGCGCCACTGCTTTTTCGTAGGTGGTGAGGGCTTTGTCGAGCTGGTCGGTCATGTAGTAGGCGTTGCCCAGGTCGAACAGTGCGCCGGGGGAGTCGGGCTTGAGCTGGACGCCTTTTTCGTAGTAGCGAATGGCTTCGGAGAAGTTGTCCTGGCGGAAGTAGGCTGTGCCGAGGGCGAGTTGGATGGAGGCATCTTCTGGCTCTAGGGTTTGGGCCATTTTGAGGGCCCCGATCGCCTTGTCGAGGTTGTCGGTGCGCAGGTAAACATCGGCGGCGACGGCCCAGATGCGGAAGTCATCGGGGACGAGCTGGGTAGCGAGTTCGACCTGCTGGAGGGCGATGTCGTATTGCTGGAACTGGCTGCGCTGGGCGGCGTTCCTGGGCCAGGGCGACCCCCTCTAGGCGCAGGCGCTCAAAGTCGATGGTGACGGTGTGGGGGGCCTGGGCCTGGGCGGGGCGCGTCGACGGCATCGTCAACAACGCGGGCATTTCGCAGCGCAGCCTGGCGGTCGATACCGATCTGGCGGTGTATGAAACCATCATCGCGGTCGATCTGATCGCGCCAATCGCTTTTGCTCAGGCCAACCTTAAACCTATGCTGGACGCAGGCGGCGGCCAAGTGATCGCCATTTCCAGCGTCGCGGGGCTCGCGGGCGTGCCGCTGCGCACTGCATATTGCGCCGCCAAACATGGCGTCGTCGGCTATCATGACGCGCTGCGCGCCGAAAATGAGCATCTCGGGCTCAAAGTGCTGGTCGTCTGCCCCGGCTCGTCGCGACCAACGTCAGCCGCAACGCGCTGAACGCCGACGGCAGCGTTCGCGGGATCAGCGACGCCGCCATCGACAACGGCATCCCCCCGCAAGAAGCCGCGCGCCAGATGGTCGCCGCAGTCAAAGCAGGCACGCGCGAACTGATCATCGCCGAAGGAATGGAAGCCCAGATCCCCGCGCTACGCCGCTCCGACCCCAACGCGCTGTTCGACCGCATGAGCGCGATGGTGCAAGCGGGTTATGCGAGCAAAATGGCGGCGGAGACATAGCCAAGTGAACTGGAGGCGGCATGCCGCCTCCAGCTTTCCACCTGTTCGTCAATTCAAGGCTGCTGTCACCTCGACCGCCGGTTCCTTGTCCGGATCGCTCGCGATATAGGCCGGATTGAACCGGCGCGCCCAATTTTCGGATTCAACCAGCCATTCGATATGCACATCTTCATAGGGAAGATTATGCGTGCCCTTGGGCTGCTCGATATAGCGGAAATCGACACCTTCCTTTTTGCCTGCTCCTTTCAGGCGCGACACCAGTGTACGCGATTGTTCAATCGGGATGCGCGCATCGCGCAGGCCGGCGACAATCAAAATGGGCGACCAGGGGCCTTTGGTATTTTGCGCCGAGGAAATGCCGTTGGGATCGTCGGACGTGTCCTGAAAACGCGCGCTGAAGGAACTTAAATTCGTCTCGTCCCATCGGTTCATCATCGCCATGTCATAGACACCGGCACCCGCAATCGCGCAGCGCCAGACACTGGGGTCACGCTGTGCCCCGCGCGCGGTAGCATAGCCGCCATAGGACCAGCCCATTATACAGGCGCGATTCTTGTCAACCAGTCCGCTGGCCGAAAACCATGTCATGGCGTCGTTCAAATCGTCTTGCATCCGCTTGCCATAACCGTCCGGCTTGCGGCCCTCCTTGACGAATTCCTTGCCATAGCCGCCGGAACCGCGATAATTTGGCTGGATCACGACATAACCAAGCTCGGCCATGGCCTGATGCCAGGGGAAGAAACCAAATTCTTCCTGATCGCGGACCCCGAACGGGCCACCATGGGGCATCACGATAACCGGCAGGTTCGTGCGATGCTTGCGGTGCCGCGGATACGTTACAACCGCCGGAATTTCCAGGCCGTCCGATGCCTTGTACCGGATGGTCTCCATCGGGTTCATTTCGGCGTTTGCGAGAATGATATGGAAGTTGCCGAGCAAGCGAATTTTGCCTGTTTCGGTGTCGAACAGATAATAAGCGCCAGGCTGGTTAGCTTTTCCAGCAAGGGCAATCACGCGCGTGTCGCCGTCATTGGTCGATGTGATGCGCGCGTTGCCAGGCCCAAAGGTTTCGTTGAGGGCGGCCTGAATCTCCGCCAGACGCGGGTCGATCCATCGCGTCCCGTCGCGCGTTGTTGTGAAACCGAAACCATTGGCATTGTTTCCGGCTTCGTTGGAGATGACGTCGTCCACGTCATAGCCCTTAAGCTGAAAAAGTGGCGCACCCACGATTTGCATCGTCTTCATATTGACCTTGTAGACCCTGCGAAATCCGTCCTTGTTGCTGGTGGCGAGCGCCATATCGGGCTCATCGAGGAATACTTCGGGATATATCTGTGCCCCGGTGAAGGTTGCATCGGCAACGTTCTGAACCGTCTTGAAAACCTCTTTTCCATCGGACCGGTACATCAACCGCTGTTTGCCACTGTCGCCATCCTGGCTGGCTCCAGCGCGCACAACGCCTTTGCCGTCCAGAAACCAGCCCGTAACCTCCACATTGGGGCGCTGAACAATCTGCGTCTTGCCGGTCCGCACATCGATGCGGATCACTTCTGGATTACCGCTATAAACCTGCTCTTTCAGAGTATCGCGTTCGACCAAAATATACTCGGCCTCATCATCGACGAACTCGATGTTGGAGCGCGCGCCGGTGCCTTCCCAGCCCAACGGAGTGATTTTTTTCGTTTCCAGATCATAACCGACCAACCGGTCAGCATCGGTACGCCCGCCTCCTATAATCTCGCGCGAGCGGACGGTGAAAACGATGGTCCGGTTACCCACCCAGCGCCAGCCGACAATTGTACGATCGCCCGCTTCACGAAACTCTTCGGCACGGGCGAAAAAATTCGGTCTGCCGCCTTCGCTATTCAGGTCAATCCAGCCAAGATTGTCGACGCCATTAGCGCTCATCATCATCGCGATCTTGCTGCCATCTGGTGACAGCTGTGGACCGCGCATGAAGGGCCGCTTACCAAAAACTTCAGTCGCTACCCGCCCCTTTTTCGCGGTTACGACGATATCGGCCTTCTCCTGCGCCACCGCGGCACCCGGCACAGCGGCAGTCGTCGCCAAAAGGGCTGCGACCATCAATTTTTTCAGCATCGACTACTCCAACAATCTAGTGGCCTTGCACGCGCGTGGCGGCGGGCCTGCTTCCCCGGTAGATCGCACGATAGCGGTCTTGAGATCAGTCTATTAACCGCGCCCGCTGAGCGCAAGACGCGATAGTGTCTTATGCAACGAAAAACCCCGCCGAATCGCTCCGGCGGGGTTGTTTCAACACCAATGACGCCAGATCAATGCGCCAGTGCCGCAAGCAGCAAAATCGCAACAATGTTGGTGATCTTGATCATCGGATTGACGGCGGGACCCGCGGTGTCCTTGTACGGATCGCCGACCGTGTCGCCGGTCACCGCGGCCTTATGGGCTTCGCTGCCCTTGCCGCCGTGATTGCCGTCTTCGATGTACTTCTTGGCATTGTCCCATGCGCCGCCGCCCGACGTCATCGAAATGGCGACGAACAGGCCGCCGACGATCACACCAAGGAGGAGCGCACCGAGCGCTTCAAACGCCGCAACCGGGCCAGCAACGGCGCGGATGACGAAGAAGACCACGATGGGCGCCAGCACGGGGAGCAGCGACGGGATGATCATTTCCTTGATCGCCGCCTTGGTCACCAGGTCGACCGTGCGGGCATAATCGGGGCGGCTGGTGCCGTCCATGATACCCTTGTTGGTCGCAAACTGGTCGCGCACGTCCTTCACCACGTCGCCCGCCGCGCGGCCCACCGCCGTCATGCCCATCGCTCCGAACAAATAGGGGAGCAGCGCGCCCAACAGCAGGCCAACAATGACGTAAGGTGATGACAAGGAGAATGTCAGCGGTGCCGACAAACCGAGTTTGTCCGAGAAGGTGGTGATGTCGGCGGTATACGTCCCAAACAGCACCAGCGCCGCCAGACCCGCCGACCCAATGGCATAGCCCTTGGTCACGGCCTTGGTCGTGTTGCCCACCGCGTCGAGCGCATCGGTCTTGACGCGCACGCTATCGTCCAGACCCGCCATTTCGGCGATGCCCCCGGCATTGTCGGTGACCGGACCATAGGCGTCGAGCGCGACCACCATGCCCGCCAGCGCCAGCATCGCCGTCGCAGCAAAGGCCACGCCGATCAGGCCCGCAAGCTGATAAGCCACAATGATCCCCGCACAGATGACGAGCGTCGGCAGCGCGGTCGATTCCAGGCTGATCGCCAGCCCCTGAATCACGTTGGTGCCATGGCCCGTTTCCGAAGCCTTGGCGATGCTGCGAACAGGGCGATAATTGGTGCCGGTGTAATATTCGGTGATCCAGATCAGGACCCCGGTGATCACCAGACCCAGCAGCGAACAGTAAAACAGCGTGCGCCCGGTAAATTCGGTCAGCGCACCTTCGCTGCCATAGGACATGATCCCGTTCATGCCGCCCAGCGCATAATCGATGGCAAACCAGATCGCCGGGATCGAAGCAATCGCGGTGACGAGGAAACCCTTGTACATCGCGCCCATGATGTTCGTCCCGCCGCCAAGGCGAACGAAGTAAGTGCCCAAAATCGACGTCACGATGCACACGCCGCCAATCAGCAGCGGCAGCGCCATCAGGTTCATCAGCATGTCGCCCGCGCCGGTCACGAGCAGTGCGGTCAGCACCATCGTCGCGCCCACTGTCACCACGTAGGTTTCGAACAGGTCAGCCGCCATGCCCGCGCAGTCACCGACATTGTCTCCGACGTTATCGGCGATCACCGCAGGGTTGCGTGGATCATCCTCCGGGATGCCCGCTTCGACCTTGCCGACCAGATCGGCGCCAACGTCGGCCGCCTTGGTAAAGATACCGCCGCCCAGACGCGCAAAGATCGAGATCAGCGACGCCCCGAAGGCGAGGCCAACCAGACCGTCGATCACGATCCGATCATTGGGCTGAAGCCCGGCAGGACCAACCAGATACCAGAAGAAGCCGGCAATCGCGAGGAGGGCAAGACCCGCCACCAGCATCCCAGTGATCGCGCCGGCGCGGAACGCCATGGTCAGGCCGCCCTGCAACGTGCCGCGCGCGGCCTCTGCCGTGCGGACGTTGGCGCGGACCGAGATGTTCATCCCGATATAGCCCGCCACGCCCGAAAGCACCGCGCCGATGACAAAGCCGACAGCCGGAACGACACCCAGAAACACCGCGACCAGCGCCGCCACGACCACGCCGACAATGGCGATGGTGCGATATTGGCGGCCCAGATAGGCCTTGGCGCCTTCCTGAATGGCGGCGGCGATTTCCTGCATTTTCTCGTTACCGGCCGGGGCGCTGAGCACCTGACGGCTGGTGACGATCCCATAGAGCACGGCGATCAAGCCGCACGCTATCGCGATCAATACCAAATTCATTGAAATTCATCCTTCCCCTTGGACAGGTCGCCCTGCGCTTGTTCATCTCAGCCTGTACCCAACCCGGCGATGGACGCCGACGAAACAGGCCGCGATGTTGCGAGAGACCCAGTGCGGCAAAGCTTATGGTGGCAAGGATAGCCAAAGGCAACCCCGCTTTTGCGCGGGTTTTTGCGCGCGGGTGCCCCAAGCTTTGGCGACGGATAATTAGGGACTGTCCCTAATTATCATGCACGAACCCCAGCCGCTCGGGCAAAGCCACCGCCGCGCCATCATGTGTCAGCGCAAGTC
>JAAUPH010000166.1 GCA_012035435.1 Sphingopyxis sp.
CCACGTTGCCGAGAACAGTCGCGCCACTGTCCATTGTCGCGCTGAAGGTCTGCGCGTTCGCATCCTTCCGGACAGACATGTTTCGGGCAGACGCCTTGCCGGATTTCTTTGTCGTTTCACGCCAATTCCAAAAGTCCTCCTTGGCTTTGCTCAGCGCCGGAAGCGCGTCGAGAGCCAACCGGACCGCGGGGAGCTTTGCCTTTGACGAAAACGGAAAGTGCAGCGTGAAGAATTCAAGCGGCTCGCCATCGGTGTTCTGCATCTCAGGCAGCGTCGGGCGAAGCGCCCGGCGTAAGGCGTCATCCAGCCACAGGGTACTGAACAAGGCGGCGGCTCCCGCCAACACCTCATCCACGCTGGCGGTTGGTGCCAGAGCGTTGTCTTCGGGCGCAAGGCCAAGCGTTCGGCCAAGCTTCAGAGCCTCGGTGCGCGCCTTCTTGCGAACTCGCTCAATTGAAACCAGTGCTTCATCCGCGAGGGCGTGATCAAACGCCAGCAGCGCGCCGCTGATCTGGGTCTTTCCGAGGACCGTCACAATCCGCGCCGCGATCCGGTCCCATTGCTTCAAGCTCCGGGTCGCGGAGCGCTCGAACACGCGAACGGGTCGCCGCCCCGGATCCATGTCCCCGCGCCAGGAAACTCTCGCCGATGACGATATCGCTCACCTCATAAAGGCTCATCGTCGAGCGACGCAGCGCTTCGATATAGGCGCGCGTTCCCGCACTTTCCTTCCAGCCACGACGCTTCAGGTAATCGATCGCGACGTTGCGTTCGTCCGGTCCTGACGAGACGAAGTCCTCGAACGCGCAGCCCCACAGGTTTGAGATGCCGCTATCACCAACGATCTCTGCGAGTTCACCACGTTCGACCCCTGCCGCGTGACAGGCTTGAAAGATATGGCGGTTCAAAACGGCGTCAAACGCGACGCGCCATTCATCGCGATTCGTCCATTTGATCAGGCCATCGATGGAATGGTTCGCCGCCATGTTCATGTCCCTCCGCCCCTCTGAACTAGCCATGACAAGATACTGAAAACACCGCGACAGGGGCAAATGGGTTGCCAACATTCGCGCCAAAAACTGTTCGACCAATATCTGCCCCGAACCTGCTGGCTCAGACCGCCTCGTTCAACTGCAGCCTTTCTGAGTCCTCACCGAGCCTTCTGCCCTTTGTTGATGCCGACCACATGAGTGCAACAACTTCATGCCATCCTTCTGAAGGCCGCCGCGTAATCTGGGTTGAAGACGAGGAATTTGGCCGGCCGCCCTCCTTCTGGGCCAGACGTGGTGTCTTCAACAGTTGCGATATTATTTATGATCATCTCAGCTTCGATGAAGTCCCATTTGTAACCTCGGCGATCAATGCCTGTGGCGCGATGCAAGATACGACGATTGATTCGATCTGAATTATTCTTGATCAAAACATACCCCGCGATCTCAAGGATAACCTTCCGCAGACTATCATCAGTCTGTTTGACGGCGCGGATCAACGATGGAAGATAATATTCTTTATAGAGTCGGCACGCACAACGGGCGGAGGCCTCGGTGATCACGTCGCTCGGCGCAGCGCTTGCCAGAATATGAATCGCAGCAGCCAAGCGGATCAGCAGTGCATCGACACCGGCGGCTGCGTCTGCCTCAACAAGCGGGCCATAGAGGGATTGGTCACGAATCTGTGCCGAGACAACCGAAATCCGTTTCAACGCCGCGTTATTCAGACGAAACACACTTGGAAGTGGCGTATTTCGGACTGAACGCAGTTTTATTCAGCATCAAATGGCCATTGAACCCGTCGGTCGAAAGCTCACGCTGGGGCGGATGTTGCTCAAATGCAACAATAGAACGACCTGCGAGGCCACGGCCCGCGTCGAGCCCAAGCTTATCGACTGAACGTGGCGTCGTGCCCCCGAGCAAACTGGCAATGACAGGCTTGGCATACGGCTCGTCTGTGCTGATTAAAGACTTACGCTGCAGGGATGAGTCGAAGGCCGTAAAAAGAAACTGTTGTACAGAAGCACCGCGAGGTCCGCTAAAAAACTTGGCGATCTCGTCAACGATCAAGATGATCCCGTGGTGGGAGCGTTTCGCTGCCTTCTCCAACCCCTCGGCAGATCCATCGGTCAACAACAGCGGCTCATCGCCAGCGCCGCCAATATAGGCGCGAAGCACCGGTGGCATGTCAGGAGCACCCATGTTGTATTCAATGGCCTGTTTCAGCTGCTTCTTGTAGATTTGCTTCATGACCTCCATGGTCATCTTCACGACAGGATCATTGAAATCCGGAAGTTCAATCGAGTTTTCGGATTCTGAGATCGCAGAAAGAAGCTCGATGGCCGGCCTCATCGCGGCTGATTTGCCCGACCGCGTGCCGCCAATCAGAAGGCCAAACAGTGAACAAGACTGTATATGCTGAGGGCCAACCTGAATCGACGATCGGCTGCCCACAAGGCCCAATGCTGTAACGATCGCGACGGTCGCCACATAGGATATGTGGCTTCCAGTGGCCCGCGCCATGTCTTCGACGGCCAATTTCATGCCCGCCGGAAGAGCGACGGAGGGATACTCGATGGGTGTAGCAGTGAGAGGCAAATAGTAAGGGTCAAAACTGCGGCCGCGATCCTGCTGGTCAGTATCGGGGGGTCTCAAGGGTGGCAACAACAGGGTGATCAAGGCGGCGGCGCATGGGATTGACCTCGGAGGCTTCGTCACCTCCTTCCTGGCGCCCTTCGCATCGTGTACCTAGCTCCCGGGAAGTTATCCCCATAATTTTCGAATAATTTGATCGAAAATGCGCCAAAACGAGGCATCAATTGGCGCTCGAGCAATTGACGGCCGCACATTTTGTCCCTCAAACGTCGTCCGCGATGATTCGCATTCGCGCAAAACGGCTCACACTGTTCGGGTCACATCCGTGAACGAGGTGCGATCCACTTGAGGCGCGGTCGAACAATCAGTTTTGCTCGCGATTTGCCAAAACTGCCAAAACCGCCAAAACTGGCGGAGCGAAACGCGGTGGCTGATGGTGCGCGAGCCTAGAGCCGCGCAAGTCACCGCTTATCTGACCGAAGCTGATTACTTCCTCGCAGCACGCTCCCACGGGCGCTTCGTGCTGATTGACAGCCACGGAAATAGCGAGATCTCGCGCGGTTGCAGATGGTCTGTCACGATTGGCAGAGCCGATATTGCACTCAGAATCTGGCGTTGTAGAGCAGCGTCAAGATAAGTGTTCTCGTTCACGTCGACGCCCGAGTGACCGAGCATCGACCGGCGCAATTCCCCCTGCACCGTATCTGCGTGAAACAGCTGCGTGTTGGTCCCATGCCTGATCGCATGGATCATTCTGTCCCAAGGCCGATCCTTGTCCTCACCCGTGCGCGATAAGGGGGAGCCACGTTTTCTTGCTTCGCGCACACATGATGACAATATATCATACATCCGGTCGCCCGGATCATTTGCCTCGTCCAAGCGGTAGAGGTCCGGGAACAGACGCTTGAAACCCCGTCCTTTGATTTTTTTCACATAGTCCAGAAATCCAAGCCGGATCATTTCCGGTGGAATTGCAATATCCCGCTCGGATGATGCGTTCTTGACGCGATATTCAAGATCCTTATTCGACCGGAAACTGAAAACGGGGATGCCGTCGATCTCCTTGATATGGCTGGTGGGGAGCTTGGCAATCTCACCGCGTCTGCAGCCGGTGTAATAGAGTGCCATAGTGCACCAATACACGCCGCCGTGATGGAACACGGTGCCCGGAATGTCCGAGTTCATGGCGTCCTTGAACCCTACGAAGGGCGGAAGATCAAAGACCGGGCGCAGTTCATCCGGCTTTATCTTATGGGTCTTTGCCTTTTGGTTTCGGTCGGCCGCCGAACGGCGTGGCCGCAAGCTCGAAAAATCAATGTCTCCGACTTCAAAGCCGGCCGACTTCAGCTCTTTGCAAATCGTCTTGAGCGCGGTCAGATGGCGATTGATTGTCGCGGTCGACAGGCCGACCTTGCCGCCGGACTTGGCGCGCTGTTCGGCCTGCTTGCGCATCACGTAGGCAGTGGGCAGCATGTCATTTGGCCCCTTGCCTTTACCGTAATCCGGTGAAATCCGCATCAGGAAGCTGCGGAATGCGTGAATGGCTGCCTGATCGATCTGCGCTGAGGTCTCGATGCTGCGCTCGGCGCATACCAAGCTGAACAACTCGAAAGTTTGCCGGATTTGGCTCTGGGTCTTCATGTCCCAGCGCTCATCATGCGCCTTGAACATTTCGTCCAAAAGACCCTTGACGTCAGACAGATTCATTCCGCGGCCATCGGACCGCGGCTTTGGCTCGTCACCGATCGCGTGAGTGTCGTCATCACTGGATGCCGGTCTTGGGTCGGCCGGAACTGCGCTTGAATCCATCCGCCCTGGCGGGCTTGCCGGTGTTTCATTGTCGGTCGACGCCGCCGTGGCCGGACTGACAGCGTCGCCTGCAATAGAGACCACATCTGGCCGCTTCTCCGCCTGGGCGGTGGTGTTGTCATCATGGACCGTCTTGTCTTCACTCCACCAAGCCGCAAACAACTGGTCGCCCGGTTGAATGCCGACGATTGGCCAATCGGCACCGGCAGAAACCGCATCGGCCCGTGCAGCAAGCATCCGCGCAGCCGCCTGCACTTGCGCGAGATCATGGGCCGGATAGCCCTTTGACTCGAGCAAGGCTTTCGCCTTGCGCTTGGTGCTATGCGCGTCGCTCCGATTGGCTTTGAGTTCCCTGATAATCGCCGGGACATGTTCGCGGCGGACCCCGCGTGAGAACAAGTATCGCATTCCGGGGCAATCCCGATCAAACGTCAGCGATACATTCGGTCCGAGGTCGGCGTAGAGGCGCCAGACCCAGCCAAACACATAGTCATCGACGCTGTTGCTCGGATCGTGGGCGTGGCCGAGATCAAGCAACCAAGCGCGCAAACATTGCATGCGCGCGCGAAAGCGTGAGAGTTCGTGCTCAAAGATGCACGCCAGCTCTTCTTCGCTGAGAGGCCGCACGACCGGCACGCAAGCGATCTCATCACGCAACTGGTTGAGTTCCACAGCCATCCGGTTGGCCTCTCTGACATCGCTGGTCTCCAGCCTGAGGCAGACTTGGCGGGCTCCGGAGGTTGCCGCAACAGTTTTGGGGAGCCTCGCTCTCCAGAAGAAGGTTTTTCCCCGAAAAATGAGGTTTGGCGTCAAAGCATCCATGTCCAAGCACTCTTCCCGGCCCGGACATGCGTGCGATCAATTGCGCACAGCCCTGCGACCATGATTGCGCACAGGATTTGACGCGAAAAACCCAAGAGAGTCCCAGCTAGCAGGACTCTCAATAATATCAACAGCTTAACAGGGATGCTGAGAAAAGTTGGCTGGGGCGCCAGGATTCGAACCTGGGGATGGCGGTACCAAAAACCGCTGCCTTACCGCTTGGCGCGCCCCAACAGCGGCGCCGCTGGTTTGCGGCGCGCTTTGCGGGTGGCAATAAGTGCCTCGCTTGCATGCGTCAACAGGTTTTGCGCGCGCCAATGCCGCGGCCACACAGTTTGCGCGCTTTGGCGGGCAGAGTGCCGGACCGGTTTTTGGCGCGCTCGTCAAACGCCGCGCAAAACCGGTCCGAATGCTGTTCAGCGGGCCTTCAAGCGCTCAACCAGCGACCAAAGGGCCGGAATAAGTGCCGCGGCAAGCGCGATTTTCACCGCGTCACCCAGAAGGAATGGCGTTACGCCCCAGGCCATGACGGGCTTGTCCCAGCCGACAACCGTGCCAAGCCATGCCGCCCCGAGCGCGAAAATTACTGCGTCTGCGGCCACCATGGCCCCGAACAGCTTAAACGGGTTGCGGCCCCAACCTTTTTCAACCGCAAGGCCCACAATAATGGCCGCCACCAGATAGCCGGCCAGATAGCCGCCCGTCGGGCCTGCCATATAGGCAAGGCCAATGCCTTTTTCCGGCGTTCCGGCAAAGA
>JAAUPH010000167.1 GCA_012035435.1 Sphingopyxis sp.
GATTCGAAAGACGGCTCCCCGAGAATCGCTCGGGGACTCAAGCGAAAGGAAAAAGGATCATGAACAAGAAACTTGGCAAGTTGGCGCTTCATCGTGAGACCGTGGCCCGTCTGAGCGACCTTTCCAATGTCAACGGTGGTGGGCCCGAGACGGCACCCTGCACGGTACCGATTCGCACCGTGGCGCCGACCTGTCAGCTGACGGTCTGCAGGGGCTGCGTTTCGATCAACTATTCCGATTGCGGTTGCCAGACCCTGCTCAACTTCTCCTGCATCTGCTGATCTCGAAGCCAGTCAAGTCACGTCTGGGGCGTTCTCGAACCGCCCTATTGACCTCTCCGCCGCCTCCCATCTCCCGTTGTAGCCATGCGCGAGCGAACGCGAGATCCCGCTCGACGGTCGCCCGTGAGATGTCGAGCGCTTCGGCGGCCTCGTCGTTCGAAAAGCCCCCCAAAATAACGGAACTCGATCACTTTGGCGCGCCGCGCATCGATCTTCGCGAGCGCGTCGAGCGCGTCGTCGAGCCGAATCAGGTCGTCGCTGCGTTCGAACGCGCCCTCGCCGCGCTGCATACGCCGCCCGCCAGTTTCACGCTCGACTGGCCGCCCAGCCGCATCCGTTTCGCGGGTTTCATCCATGTGACGCGGGCCATGGCGGCGCATCTAGTCGGCGCCGATCCCGGCAAACTGTCGGCGCAATTGCGCAAACTGATCGCCTATGGCCCGCGCCGCAAGGACGCGGATTGGGCCGAGGATCAAGCGATCCTCGCGGGGGTGCGCGAGCAAATGCGCGTTGCCGTTGCTGCGCACGGTTTCCTCATCCTGCCCACCGTTCCCAACCCGCCGTTTCCGCACAGCGAACACGAACCCGCCGCGCAGGCCGATTTCACCTGCCTCGCCAGCATTGCCGGGCTGCCCGCGCTGTCGCTGCCAACGGGCTGGACCGACGATGGCTTGCCGCTGGGGCTGCAACTGGTTGGGGCAGAGGGGGCAGAGGCAGGGCTATTCGCGCTCGCCCGACGTCTCGACACCGCGCTTGCCGCTTACCGCCCGCCCGCTACATTTGGCCAGTAAAGGGAGAGTCTCGATGCGTATCGTCTGTCTGTTCAATCTGAAGGAAGGTGCCAGCGCCGCCGCCTATGAAGCCTGGGCACAGGGCACCGACATTCCCGGCGTCAATGCGCTGGGCTCGGTGCGCGAATTCACGGTGCACCGCGCCACCGGCGTGTTCGGTAGCGATGCGAAGCCGCCCTATGACTATGTCGAGGTGATCGACATTCACGGCATGGACGCTTTTGTCGCCGACGTGACCGACCCAGAATTTCAAAAGGTCGCGGCGGCGTTCGGCGAATTTACCGACAATCCCTGCTTCATCCTGACCGAGGATTTGTAGTTCGAACCCCATTCGTGTCGAGGGGATCGAGCCGAACGGAGAGGGAGGAAAGAGACAAGAGATGAAATTTACCGGCAAAACTATCGTCGTCACGGGCTCGGGCAAGCAAAAGGGGCTGGGGCAGGGGATACTCCAACGTTTCGCCGACGACGGCGCAACCTGTATCGTCTCCGACCTTGTTATCGATGACGAGGCAAAGGCCGTCGCCGACGAGCTGCGCAGTCGCGGTGCAACCGTGCACTTGATCGCCTGCAACGTCTCTGACCCCCAACAGTGCAGGGCGCTGGTGGAAGGGGCCGTCGCCGCGACGGGCCGCCTCGACATTTTCGTCAACAATGCCGGAATCGGCTTCATGATGAAACCGATGCTGGAGGTCGATCCGAAAGACTGGGCCACGGTCATCGCGGTCAACCTGTCAGGCGCATTCTATTGCACCCAGGCTGCGGCCAAAGCGATGATCGCTGCCGGCAAGGGAGGCCGGATCATCAATATCGCGAGCCAAGCCGCCAAGACCGGCTTCCCGCATCTGCCCGCCTATGTCTCGTCGAAACATGGCATGATCGGCCTCACCCGCGCGACTGCGGTGGAGCTTGGCGGGCATGGCATCACCGTCAACGCCGTCTGCCCCAACCATGTCACCACCGGGCTGGGCGCGCAGCAGAATGAATATTTTTCCAAATTGCTGGGGTTTGAAAGCGTTGAGGCCTACCTCAAAAATATGGCGGCCAAAAACCCGATGGGCCGCCCCGGCTTGCCGTCGGATACGGCGGCCGCCTGCGCTTGGCTCGCCAGCGACGATGCTTATTATGTGACTGGCGAGGCGCTGAATGTCAGCGGCGGGGAGGAAATGCACTGAAGAACCTTCTCCCGTCAGGAGAAGGATAGGACGCCTTGCCGGTGTACCGGGCAGGCGGAGTTGGATGAGGGGTTCGCAGCTATCGGGCGATTACCACACCCGCACCCAGCGGCGACCAGGCAGCAAGCTGCCAAGTCTGCACAACCTGCTCCCGCCGGGAGAGGGGGGTAATGGAGGAAATATGCAGCAGGAACATATCGACTGGCCAAATGCCGCCAAAATGGCGCTCTCGGTGGTTGTCAATGTCGAAGAAGGCAGCGAACAGAGTATCGCGCGGGGCGACCGGGGGATGGAGCCGGTCGACGAGCTTGGTATTTTCATCAAGGCGCCGATCCGCAACTACGCCAATGAATCCAACTATCTCTATGGCATCAAGGCAGGCGCGCCGCGCGTTGTGAAGCTGCTGCGCGATTTTGACATCATGGCGAGCTGGACGGTTGCTGCGCTCTCGCTTGAAAACCATCCCGAAATTGCCCGCGCTATCGTCGATCTCGGCCATGAACCTGTCAGCCATGGCTGGCGCTGGGTCCACCAGTTCAAATTCGACGAAGCGCAGGAACGTCAGTTCATCCGCAAGGCGGTGACCAGCATCGAAAAGACCTGCGGCGTGCGCCCCTATGGCTGGCTGTCGCGCTATATGCTCACCGATAACACCCGGCGGCTGTTGATCGAAGAAGGTTTCGCTTATCATATGGACGATTATTCGGGCGATATTCCTTTTTGGGACCGCGACACCGTACCGGAAAAGCCGATGGTCATCGTCCCCTATCAGCTCGACAACAACGACATGAAAATGTGGACCGACCCGGCGATGACGCCCGACCAATGGCTTGCCTATGCCATCCGCAATTTCGATCAGGTCTATCGAGAGGGCGTGGAGGGCAACCCCAAGATGATGAGCCTCGGCCTCCACCTGCGCATCATTGGCCGCCCGGGGCGCATTTGGGCGCTCGAAGAATTCTTCCGCCATGTCCGGCGGCACGAGGGCGTATGGGTAACGTCGCGCCGCGCGATTGCTGAGCATTTCGCGGGATTGGCTTCGTGAGGGGCGAGGTTTCAATAGCCCCTCCCCTTCAGGGGAAGGGTTGGGGTGGGGACTGTCCACCTTTCACGATGCCGCGTGTCCCCACCCCCGTCCTCCCCCGTGAGGGGGAGGGACTTATATGACCCTGCGCCTTACCACCACCGGCGCCATCGCGACGCTGCGCATCGACCGCCCGGAAAAGCGTAATGCCTTTAACCAGGCGATGTGGGACGCGCTCCCGGCGCTGGTCGATCAGGCGATGGCCGATCCGCATGTCCGCGTACTTATCCTCGCCTCCGCAGCCGACGGGATTTTTTGCGCCGGGGCCGACATAGGCGAGCTGCTCGCGAACAAGGACGACGCCGCATGGCGCGCCGCCAATCAGGCCGCGATCAATCGCGCCCAGCATGTCCTCGCCCGCGCGCCCAAGCCGACCATCGCGTTTGTCGATGGTGACTGCATCGGCGGCGGCTGCGGCCTGTCGCTCGCGTGCGATATCCGCATCGCGCGCTCCCGCGCGCGGCTGGGCATCACTCCCGCCAAGCTCGGCCTCGTCTATCCGCTCCACGATACCAAGTTGCTGGTCGATCTGGTCGGGCCGGGGCAGGCGAAGCGGATGCTGTTCACGGGTGCGCTGCTGGGCGCAGACGAAGCGCTGCGCATCGGGCTGGTGGATATGATTGCGGACGGTCCCGACGATCTCGCCGCCACCATCGCCGCCGCTTCACCGCACAGCTCCGCGCAGATAAAGGGGTTCGTCCGCCGCATCCTTGATGGCCAGACGGATGACAACGATGAGACGTTAACGGTGTTTGCGGACGCCTTTACCGGGGCAGATTTTCTGGAAGGGACAACGGCGTTCTTAGAGAAGCGAAAGCCCGAGTTTTAAACTGAAGTGCGCCCCCGCGAAGGCGGGGGCGCATGACCACTGTGGCGGCCTCCCACCATGGAGATGAACCCCCGCCTGCGCGGGGGATCACAGGGAGATCGAGTATATGAGCGAACCCATCCAGCACGGCAGCATCATCGGCGGCGTCGTTGCAGTGCCCGACCTTGAAGCCGCGCTCGCCGACTATCACGGCCGCCTTGGCTTTGCGCTGGTCGAGCGCGGCGTGGTGCCCGCCGAGCTTGCCGCCAGCTGGGGGATCCCTGGCCTCGTCGGCAAAACCATGGCGATGCTGCAACCGACCAGCGGCGCGCATTGCTTCATCCGCCTGATCGAACAGCCTTTACCGACCGATTTTGTGCCCACCACCACCTATGGCTGGGCCAGCTATGAAATTACCGTTCAGAAGGTGTTCGGCTGGCCCGGCAAGATCGCGGGCAGCGCGTTCGAAATCATCGGCCCGCCCAAGGAAATTCCGGGCCTGCCCTATTTTGTCGCGATGCAGGTGCATGGGTCCGGCAAGGAAGTGCTCTATTTCAACGAAACCCGGTCAATGACGCCGTCGAGCGACCTGCCTTTTGCCCAGTCGCCGATGGACCATATTTTCATCGTCATCCTCGCCGCACCCGATCGCGCAGCGGCGGTGGGCTGGTACCGCGACCGGCTGAAACTGGATGTCGGCGACACCTACACCATCGCCTATTCGATGATAAACAATGCGTTCGGCCTGCCCGACGACAATTTGTCCTCGCTGACAATGGTGCAACATGGCCGCATGCCGATTGTCGAGATCGACGATTACCCCGCCCAAGCCAAAGCGCGCCGCGCTGATCCGGGCTGCTTGCCCCCGGGCAACAGTCTGGTGACGCTGATGGTGGACAATCTGGATGCGCTCGCGCTCGACTGGATCAGCCCGCCGACGCGGCAGCCGGGTCCACTCTATAACGGCGCCCGCGCGGCAACGGTGGTGGGGCCGGCAGGGGAGTTGCTCGAACTGGTGGAGCTGGCTTGTTGAACCGCTCTTCGTCTCAAACCACGAACACCGTCGATCCCATGGTCATCCGCCCCTCCAAATCGCGGTGTGCCTGCCCCGCGTCCCTCAGCGCATAGCGCTGCCCGATCGTCACCGCGACCTCGCCCGACCCGATCATGTCCCACACCCGCGCGATTCCGGCGCTGCGGTCGGCGGGATCGGCATAATAGTCAAACAGGGTCGGGCGCGTGGCGAACAGCGACCCCTTTTGCGCCAATATGCCCAGTGAAACCCCGGTCACCGGCGCGTCGGCATTGCCATAGCTTACCAGCATGCCGCGTTTACCCAGACTGTCGAGGCTCGCGTCCCACATGGCCATGCCGATGCCGTCGAACACCACGCGCACGCCCGCGCCGCCGGTCAGTTCGCGGACGCGCGGGGCGACGACTTCATGGTCATAGTGGATGATATGATCCGCGCCGACGGTCCGCGCGGCGTCGGCTTTGGCTTCAGTGCTCACCGTCCCGATAACCTCCGCGCCGATGCTCTTCAGCCATTGGACCAGCAGCAGGCCGACCCACCACATCCTGAGTCGTTTGAACTCCGCGCTGCGCCTGGCGCAGCTGCCGCGATGCTCGGCCCAAAGTACGATGTTCGGCTCGGAGACTTGAAGCCCTGGCACGTCCTCAAAGTGACGTGCTTCAAATGTAGGCGCGTGGCGAACATCAGCCCGGCGCCGCTGCTGCAGCTGGCTGACGGCACGAAGGCGGTCGCGAGGCAACTTCCGGCCGTGCGGGAATATCCGGGCAGCGATGAGCTCAACCTGCTGACACA
>JAAUPH010000168.1 GCA_012035435.1 Sphingopyxis sp.
CGCCCGTTTCCATCAGCGAAATAGCGCGGCGCCCGGTGTCGATGGTGAGTGCGTCAGCAATCGACCCTGCGTGCGCCGCGATGGCATTGGCAAGCTTGAGCAGCAGCGAGGACCGCTCCTCCGGGCTGCGCGCCGTCCACACGCGCTGGGCGCTGCGCAGACGGCCTGCGAGCGCATCCAGCCCGTCGCCATCGAGCGGCGTTATGGCATAGTCAAATTGCCCAGTGCGCGGGTTGCGGACTTTCACGGCTGATTCTCCCATGCCGTGACGATATCGCCGCCGGTTGCGCTCCAGCATTCGCGCCGCGCGGCGAGATCCGCAAGCAGAGTTTCGAGCGCCGCGATCCGGTAGGGCAACCCGATGATATAGGGGGTGAGGTGAAGCGGGAGCATGCGGCCGCCAAAGCGCTGCGCCTCTGACGCTAGCCAGTCGAAGGCATCGCGCATGCTGACCGCATAGCTGTCGGCCGACTGCTGCTGCACCGTGATGATCTGCCGGTCGCTCAATTCATGATTGAGCGGCAAGTTGATGAGACCATTGGTAAAGCGATACGGCAGCTCATCATTCACCCAGTCGCAGCAGTATGCAACCCCGGCATCCTTCAGCAAATCGGGGGTGTTCCAGCTTTGCGAGCGGGCGATGGAGAGCCAACCCACGGGGCGAATGCCGGTCGCGGCCTCGATCGTGGCGAGGGAGGTGTCGATCAGCGCGCGCTCCTCTTCCACCGGCAGTCCGCTGGCGATAGTGCCATTCATGTCGGTCGAATGGGCAATAATCTCATGGCCCGCCGCCACAATATCGGCGATCAGCGCGGGGTAGCGGGTCGCGATTGCGGCGTTAGTGGCAAAGCTTGCCCGCACCCCCGCCTTCGCGAAGGCATCGAGCAGCCGATACACGCCAACCCGGTTGCCATAATCGCGCGCGGTATAGTGGCGATAGTCGGGATAGGCAGTCTGCATATGCCCCGGCGCGCGGAATGGCGTATCGCTGGGCGTGATCGGAAACCATTCGAGGCTGACGCAAATCCACAGCGCGACCGATTTGCCCTCGGGCCACACAACCGGCGTGCGCTGGTGCAGCGCGGACCAGGGGTAGAGATCATGGTCATAGCCGTAGCGGCGGCGGGGGTAGGTGAGGTAGGCGGGGTCTAACATTAGCTTGCTCCCAAACCCCGCCTGTCCTGAGCTTGTCCAAGGGCCGTTCTTTCGTTCAACGGTCGAAAAGAAAAGGACGGTGCTTCGACAGGCTTAGCACCGACGGGGCTGAAAAAGTCGGTCATTGCTGCCCCCGCCACGCATCCACAATCTCGCCCGCCGTCGCAATCCACGCGCGACCGTCGCTCGCAATGTGCCGCAATGCATCCTCGAAGGGCCCGATCCGGTGCGGCTGGCCGATCAGATAGGCATGCAAGGGAATGCACATCACCGTGCCCGACTCCCCGCCCTCTGCCGCGAGCCGTTCATATTGGCGGATCAGCGTATCCGCATAGTCGCGGCCCGACATATTATAGACGAAGAAGCCATAATGGTCGTTGACCTCCAGGCTGTAGGGAATCGACACCAACCGCCCGCCCGCGGTCTTCACCGGTTGCACCTGATCGTCGTGATAAAGGTCGCAGGTGTAATCGAGCCCCATATCTTCAATGAGGTCGAGGGTACGCTGCGTGTGGGTGAGCGCGGGTGCGAGCCAGCCGCGGATCGTCTGCCCGGTCGCTTCGCGCACCGTCGCAATACTGTCGGCGATGATCGCGCGCTCTTGCTCCTCCGACATGTCATAGGCGTAGCGGGTGTTGTAAATGCCGTGGCTGAAAAACTCCCACCCGCGCGCGTTTGCGTCGGCGACCACCTCGGGATGATGCTGGCATAGGGCGACGGACAGGCTGACCGAGCCCGGAAAGCCGTGCTTCGTCATTACCTCGGCCATCCGCCAGTGCGACACCCGGTTGCTGTGATCGCGGTGGCTGTACGCGACGACGTCGGGATGCGGTTTGGTCCATGCCTTGCGCCTGGGGTGCGCGGGCGGGTCTATTTCATAATATTCGAGGTTGGGCGCGACCCACACGGCGACGCCCTTGCCGCCCGGCCAGCTGATCTTGGGCCGCGGGCGGTAGGGCGCGTAGTGATAGAGATCGGGGTCGGATTGCATCAGCAACGGCTACTCAAAAAATAGGGACAGTCCCTATTTTTCAGACTGCCAGTATGAGCGATAATAATTGCTATCGCAAAAATAGGGACTGTCCCTATTTTTTGCCCCGCCACGTCGGCCATCACTGATCCTCCAGCCAGTCCACCACCACCTGCACCGGCTCGACATCGGCATATTTGAGCTGAAGATCGGTCAGGTTCGCGAAATGATAGCTTTCATGCTTGTCGGCACAAGTCTCGATAGGAACGATCGTCCGATACCCATGGCTAAGCGCATCGACCGCCGTCGCGCGGACGCAACCGCTGGTCGATCCGCCGGTCACCACCACCGTATCGACGCCGTGCCAGACCAAATAGCTTGCCAGCGGGGTTTCGAAAAAGGCCGATGGCATGCGTTTGGTAAACTGCATGTCGTTCGCATGCACGTCGCAGCGCGGGTCGAAGGCGTGGCGGTCGCTGGCATATTTGATATTCTGCAGGCTGTCGGGGGTGTTCGTCCGCGTGCCCCACACGCCCGCATCGCTCGCATTGTCCATAAAGCCGACACGCGACCAGATCACGGGCATCCCCCGCGCCCTTGCGAGCGCGGAAATATGATTGGCATGCTCGATTTGCCGCGGATCAGTTTCATAGGCCGTGGCGAACATGTCGGTGCGGGTATAGGCTTGCTGAAAATCGACATTCACAATCGCAAGCTTGCGGCCAAAGCCGAATTTCTTGCGCGCCGGATTGGCCATCACGTCATCGAACAGTTGCCGCGCGGTTTTGCCGTCCGCAATCATTCGCGTACCGATCATCTCGCCCACTGTCATACCCTCCATCTTGCGTCCTTGTGGACCAGCGACTATGCGCTTGTCGAGAGCAATTTGTCCGGACAACTTTTGCGGAGTGGGCATGATCGTCACGCGCCATTATCTGACCATCAATGGCCGCCGCATCCATTATCGCCGCGCGGGCAAAGGGCCGTCGCTGCTGATGCTCCACCAAAGCCCGCGCAGTTCGGCAGAATATGAACAACTGATGGCGGAGTGGGGCCGGGATTTCACCTGTATTGCGCCCGACACGCCCGGGTTCGGCCGGTCGGACCCGCTGCCAAAGCCCGATCCCAATATCGACGACTATGCCGATGCCGTCGTCGATTTCGCCCGCGCGCTCGGCCTGTCGCGTACCGCCGCCTATGGCTTTCATTCGGGCGGCATCATATTGGTGACCGCGCTCAAGCGGCATCCGGAGCTGTTTTCCGGTCTTGCCGTGGGTGGCTATGCGATCTGGACGCCCGCCGAGATGGCGATTTTTGGCGAACGCTATCTCCCGCCCTTCGAGCCCAGCCTATACGGCGAGCATCTGCCGTGGCTGTGGCACCGGATTATGGAGCAGAGCTGGTTCTTCCCCTGGTTCGATCTGCGCGCGGAAACGCGGCTGCCCGGCGCGCATGACGATCCGGCGCGCGTTCATGCGGTCGTGATGGAAATGCTCGATGCCGGCGACGCTTATCGGCTTGGCTATGGCGCGGTGCTGCGCGCGCCGCGCGACATTCCGCCGCCCGGCAGCGTGACGCCGCCGGTATTGATCAGCGCCTATGACGGCGATCCGCTGCAGACGCATATCGACCGGCTTGGCGCCATGCCCGCTGGGTGGATCGCGCAAAAGGTTGCAACGGCGGCGGAGCATCAGGCGATCAGTCTGGCGTTTTTGCGCGACCACGCCGGGCCAGCCGTCGAGGCGTTCGCAGAGGATGACGATGCCGGGTTTGTGCCGCTGGAATGCAATGGCTTCAGCGGCCTGATCCATTGGCGCGGAGCTGGATCGCGGCTTGCCGCCCACGCCCCTGGCGGTGAGGCGGCACTGACCGACGTTCAGGACAGCATCGTCATCGACCTGCCAGGCCATGGCCTGTCGTCGGGATGGCAGGCCGCCGCGCCGACCGGGCGCAGGGCTTGGATGGAAGTTGCAAACGTCGCCGCCCGCCATTTTGGGGCCGGGTCCGCGGACGCTGCCTCCACCCCCCATAGGCGAGCCGGCGCGGCTCTTCCCCGACCTGACCCCAGATCGCCACGGCGCGTATCTGTCTACCGCCTGGAGCATTGTCGCGCGCGGCAGTTTTTTCGCACCCTGGTATAACGCAAGCGCCGCGAACGCGATTGCGTTCGACGCTGCTGGCATCACCGCTGCGCAGCTCGCGCGCGAGCACCGCGCCCTGCTCCGCGCAACCAGCGCCCGCGCCTTTGCTACCGCCTTACAACCAGGAGAATGAGAGACATGTCGATCCGCGAAGCCATGCCGCTGCTCGCCCGCCACGAAGGCGTGTGGGATGGCACTTATAGCTATTTCAACGCCGCCAATGAGAAGATTGATGAGCATAAGAGCCGTCTGTTTTGCCGCTTTCCCGACAGCGGCCCCTTCCCCTATCACCAGACCAATCATTATACGTGGGACGACGGCCGTACCGAAGTGCGCGAGTTTCCCGCCGAATACCGCGACAAGCGGGTGTGGTGGGACAATGAACTGATCAAGGGCTGGGCCGCTGAGGTCGGACTTGACGAATATCACCGCTCAGTCATGCTGTATTGGCAGCGGCAGGGTGATCCGTCGCTTTATCTGTATGAGATGATCCAGATTTCGGATTGCGGCCAGAACCGCTGCCGCACGTGGCACTGGATTCGCAACGGCCTGCTGGAGACGCGTACCGCAATTCAGGAGACACTGGTGACCAAGGATTGGCGGAGTCTGGAAGGGCAATAGTGCGCACCCTCTTCGCCAAGATCTGGGACAGCCATGTCGTTGCGGACCTCGGAGGCGGAACCGCGCTGATCGCCATCGACCGTATCTTCCTGCATGAGCGCACCGGCGCGGCGGCGCTCAAGTCGCTGGCCGAGGCCAAGCGCACGGTCGCCGATCCGGCGCGGGTTTTTGCCGTGATGGACCATATCGTCGACACGCGGCCCGGCCGCGGCGACGGGACCCTGATGGCGGGCGGCAATGGCTTCATCACCGAAACCCGCGCGGCCTGCCGCGAGGCGGGCATCACATTGTTCGATGTGAACGACGTCGATCAGGGGATCACCCATGTGATTTCCCCCGAGCTGGGCATCGTCCTACCTGGCTGCACGCTGATCGCGCCCGACAGCCATACGTGCACACAGGGGGCATTCGGTGCGCTTGCCTGGGGCATTGGGTCGAGTGAGGCCGAACATGCCATGGCAACCGGCACACTGCGCGTCGCCCGGCCCCGGACCATGCGGGTCACGTTTACGGGCGCGCTGGCGCCGGGGGTGACCGCGAAGGATATGATCCTGACGCTCCTTGCCCGGCATGGCTCGGGCGGCGGCGCAGGGCATGTGGTCGAATTTGCTGGCGAAGCGGTAACCGCGCTGGACATGGAAGCGCGGCAAACGCTGTGCAACATGGCGACCGAATTTGCGGCCTTCACCGGCATCATCGCGCCCGATGACAAAACCCGCGCCTATCTGACGGGCCGGCGCTATGCCCCCGATCCGCTGCCCGCCTGGTCCGATCTGGTGAGCGATGTGGGTGCGAGCTTCGACGCCGAAATTGCCATTGATGCAAGCGCGATTACGCCGATGGTCAGCTGGGGCACCTCGCCAGGCCAAGCCATCGGCATCGACGGTTGCGTCCCCGCCGATGCCGATGCGCGGGCGCTCGCCTATATCGGGCTGGCGGCGGGGCAGCCGATTGCACGAACACCGGTCGACGCAGCGTTCATCGGCAGCTGCACCAATGCCCGCCTGTCCGACCTGCGCCGTGCC
>JAAUPH010000169.1 GCA_012035435.1 Sphingopyxis sp.
GGCCGAGCGGGGCGCCAATGTGGTGGCAATCGATGTCTCGCAAGGCCTGATCGACGTGGCCAGAGCCCGCGCGCCTGCGCATTTGTCGATTGACTGGTGTGTTGGTGACATGCGCAACAACAATCTGGGTATTTTCGATCATGTGGTGGCGATGGACTCGCTCATCCATTATGACCGCGCCGACGTGGTCGGCGTGCTCAAGGCCTGGTCGCAGCGCGCCAATGAAATCGCCTTCACCTTCGCGCCCGGCACCGCGCTGCTGCGGACCATGCATCTGGTCGGCAAGGCTTTCCCGCGCAGCGACCGTTCGCCCGCGATCAAACCCATTGCCGAGGCACGGCTGTCCGACGACATCTGCGCGGCCCTGCCCGACTGGCGCATCGGCTTCACCCAGCGCATCTCCAGCAGCTTCTATAAATCGCAAGCCATGGGGGTCAGCCGCCGATGACCGACCGGCCCTCAGCACTGACATTTTGGCAGGCCGTGGGAACACGATTCCTGCCCTTTGCTGACGCGGCCACCACCAACCTGCCACTGGCGCGCATCCTGCGGCTTGCACTGTTTCAGGTCAGCGTGGGCATCGCTGCAGTCCTGCTCAACGGGACATTGAACCGGGTATTGGTGGTCGAGCTGAACACGCCAACATGGATCGTCGCGTTGATGATTGCCATCCCGCTGCTGGTCGCGCCGTTTAGGGCGCTGATCGGGCATCGCTCGGACACGCATCGCTCGGTACTCGGTTGGCGCCGGGTGCCCTATATCTGGTTCGGGACGTTGGGGCAGTTTGGCGGCCTCGCGATTATGCCTTTTGCGCTCATCCTCCTGTCACGCCCCGACACATTTGTGGTCGGCGTTGCGGCATCGTGCCTGGCCTTCCTGCTGACGGGCGCGGGGATGCATGTAACCCAGACGGCAGGGCTGGCCCTTGCGACCGACCTTGCCTCTGACGACAAGCGGCCCCGCGTTGTCGCCCTGCTCTATGTGATGCTGCTGGTGGGCATGATGCTGGCGGCCTTCATAATCGGCAATTTGCTGCTCGATTTCACGGCGACCAAGTTGGTTCAAGTGATCCAGGGCGCAGCAGTGCTGACGATGGTCTTGAACATCGCTGCCTTGTGGAAACAGGAAGCGCGCCATCGCGCTGTCCCCCCCGCCGCAATGAACGCCCCCGGTTTCACCCAAATCTGGGCATCTTTCACCGCACAACCCAATGCAAAGCGCCTGCTGCTCGCGATCGGGCTTGGCGCCATGGCCTTCGCCATGCAGGACGCTTTGCTCGAACCCTATGGCGGCGAGATATTGGGCCTGTCGGTGGGCGGGACCACCGCCTTGACCGGAGCATGGGCCATCGGCGCCCTCATCGCCTTTGCCCACAGTGCCCGGCAGCTTGGCAGCGGTGCCGATCCGCTGCGCTTGTCCGGCCTGGGCGCCGTCGCAGGTATCGCAGCCTTCCTGATGACTTTGTTCTCCGCCCCGCTCACCTCGGTCCCGCTGATATATCTGGGCGCGGTCGGGATCGGCTTTGGCGCCGGGCTGTTTTCCGTCGGCACAATGATCGCGGCAATGGGTCTGGCACGCGAGGGCGCAGCCGGGATGGCGCTTGGCGCCTGGGGCGCCGTACAAGCGAGCAGCGCGGGTGTGGGCATTGCGCTAGGCGGCCTCATCCGCGACGCGATGGCGTTGCTGGCGCTGCAGGACGGCATGGGCGCAACGCTGGCCAATCGGGCGACGGGTTATGGCACCGTCTATCTGCTCGAAATCATCTTGCTGCTGGTGACCTTGGTAGCGCTCGGCCCGGTGATCGGCCTGCATCTCGATAACCGCAGAATAACAGCAGACGGATTTGGATTGAGTGAGTTCCCCACCTGAGAATGGGCGCGTGAGGAGGAAGTGTGATGGATGATGTGAAACTGATTGGCACATTGGATGTGACCGAGCTTGTATTCTGGGCGTTTACGCTCTTTTTCCTCGGGCTGCTCTTCTACCTCCGCCGCGAGGATCGCCGCGAAGGCTATCCGCTGGAGGATGAAGTGACTGGCCGGGTCGATACCGCGGGCGGCATCCTGGCAGCTTCCAGGCCCAAAAGCTTTTTGATGCCCTTTGGCCGCGGTACGGTGACCACTCCCACCAAGGGGCGCGAAAAGGTCGATGTGGCGGGACAACGCACCTTCCGCTCACCCGGCGCGCCATATTATCCCACCGGCAATCCACTCGTGGACGGCATCGGGCCCGCCGCCTGGGCCGACCGCGCCAAACATACTGACCTTGATGGTGAGGGCCGCAACCGCATCGTCCCCATCGGCATGGCCGAGCATATTGCGGTCCATGCGCGCGACGCCGACCCGCGCGGCATGACCGTTATCGCCGCCGACGGCGCGGTGGCAGGAACGGTCAGCGACCTGTGGGTCGACCGGGCCGAACATGTCATCCGCTATCTGGAAGTTGATACCGGAACGACGAAGGTGCTGGCGCCAATGGCCATGTCCAAAGTCAAAGGCAAAAAGCGGCAGGTCGAAATCGACGCCATCAACGCTGCTGATTTCGCCGCTGCACCCGTCCCCGGCACGGCGGGCCAGATCACCTTCTATGAAGAAGAGCGCATCGTGGCCTATTTCGGCGGGGGCTATCTCTACGCCAACCGCGCGCGTCAGGAACCGCTGATATGAGCGAATATGACCATGAACCGGTTCGGGGGCTTCCCGGCGCACTGCCAGCGGATGAACATATCATCTGGCAGTCCAACCCGGACTGGAAAAATCTGGCCAAGGCGGCGCTCCATATTCGTCTGTCGGCGCTCTATTTTGGCGTGATCGTAGTATGGGCCGTCACGCGCGGCGATATGAACACCGCCATTGGCGTCGTCGCTGCTTGGCACCGCTGCGACGGCGATGTTCGTGGCCTTTGCGTGGGGCGTTGGCCGCACCACCGTCTATACGCTGACCAATAAGCGGATTGTGTTGCGCGTGGGCGTGGCGCTGAACAAGTGCATCAACCTGCCCTTGTCAGAAATCGAGGCGGCCAACCTCAAGGCGCTGAGCGACGGACACGGCAATATCGTATTGCAGCTTAAAGGGATGCCCCGGCTTGGCTATCTGATGTTGTGGCCGCATGCGCGGTCGCTGCGTTTCGTGCGCCCACAACCCATGCTCCGCGCCATTCCCGACGCCCGCCGCGTCGCGCAGTTGCTGCTGACGGCAACACAACGGGTTCAGGCCGTTGCGCCAAAGGAAGCAACCCCTCAGCGCAGCCACCCCATCCCCCTGAAAGGCGTTCCGGCATGAGCCACGCGGCACAGCATCATGACCCGACGGTGCCGCGTGGCGCGCTGATCGGCGCGGCCGTCCTCCTGCTGTTCGTAATGGTACTTACCGGCGCGGTCAGCTTTGGCTTCATCCCCCAGTCGGCCAATCCGGCGTCCTCGCGCGCTGCGGCCGATATCGCGCCCGCCAAAACTCGCGACTTGCGCTTTGCCGACCGGGCCGACGGCGCCGTCGTTGTCACCGACGCGGTGAGCGGCGACACGGTAAAGGTCGTCGACTTTGGCCAGGGCGGCTTCCTGCGCGCCACCATGCGCCGGATGGCCAAGGCGCGTATCGCTGCGGGCATCGATGCCCAGCCGCCGTTCCAGCTGATCCTGTGGGAAAATGGCGCGCTGTCGCTTAACGATCCGCAAACGGGGCGCACCGCCGAAATCCACGGCTTCGGCGCCGATCATAGCAAGATTTTTGCGGACATGTTGCAGGATCCGGCTCCATGACACGGCTGCTCTCCACCGAAAGTTTTGAAACGCCGTGTCGGATCGAAGTCGAGCAAAGCGCTGATCATTTCCACGCCCATGTCGAACTTGATGGCGACATCGAAATTCGACCGGGCGACCGTGTCCGCGTGCACGGCGACCCCATCATGGTGGCCTTTGGCGAAAGCGTGATTTTCCATCGCAGCGCCACCGTGCGCCGCGCCGGACTGCTGCGCCGGACCTGGACCAAATTCGCCGGCCATTTTGAAATGGCCGAACTTTATGAAGTCAGTTTTACGCCAGGGAGGCTCTGATGAACGCGCCCGTTCGCATCGCGAAACCCCTTGTTGCCGACCATGACACGATGGCCATCGCGCGCGCGGACACGGTTCTTGCGCCGCGCTTTTACACCACCGACTATGACGCGATGGACCGGCTCGACGTCTCTCCCGTGCGCGCGGAGTGGGAAGATTTAATGACCGAGATGGAGGAGGATCGTAACAAGCGTCACTTCCGCAAAACCGAAGCCTTTGACGGCGTCATCGAAGGGCTGGAGCCCGCGCTGCAGGCCGAGTTCATCGACTTTCTGGCAAGTTCGCTGACGTCCGAATTTTCCGGCTGTATCCTCTATGCCGAAATCGCCAAGCGGACCAAGAACCCTGATATCAAACGCTTGTTCAAACTGCTCGCCCGCGACGAAAGTCGCCACGCCGGATTCATCAATGAAACGCTGAAAGGATCGGGCATCGGTATCGACCTCAGCTTTTTGACCAAGACCAAGAAATACACCTTCTTCAAACCAAAGTTCATTTTCTATGCGGTCTATCTGTCCGAAAAAATCGGCTACGCCCGCTACATCACCATCTTTCGCCACTTGCAGCGCAATCCGCAAAACCGGTTCCACCCAATTTTCAACTGGTTCGAAGATTGGTGCAATGATGAGTTTCGCCATGGCGAGGCTTTCGCGCTGCTGATGCGCGCCGATCCCAAATTGCTGACGGGCGCGAACAAGCTGTGGATTCGTTTCTTCCTCCTGTCGGTCTATGCGACCATGTACGTCCGCGATCACAACCGGCCGGTGTTTCACAAGGCACTGGGCGTGCATCCGCGCGACTATGGCTATGAAGTTTTCGACATTTGCACCGCGATCAGCCGCCAGGTTTTCCCGGTGGAGCTCGACACCAACGACCCGCGCTTTCGCCGTGCGATGGAAGCCCTGCGGTTGGCATCGGTCGCATTGGAAGATGCCAAGGCGCGGGGCGGCATCGCTGGCGCCCTTGGCCGCGCCAAACATATGGTCAAGGCAGGCGCCGCCTTTGCGCGCATGTACTTTATGGCGCCCCGCACCAACGCGCTGCCCAATCAGGTCAGGCTGCAGCCTGCATGGTAGACCCAGCCTCCCTCGCGCTGCCCTTTGTGGTGGTCATCCTGCTGTGGTTTGTCAGCACCGGGCTGGTGGCGATGATCAACCACCGGCTGCGCCAGTCCTTCGGCCGCGCGCTGATCATCGCCAGCGCTTGCGCCTTTTCGGGGCTCAGCCTGCTGATGCTGACCGCCTATTCCACTGCCGTGTGGGCCACCTATGCGTCGTTCCTCGGCGGGCTGTTGATCTGGAGCTGGCACGAAATCAGTTTCCTGACCGGGGCCGTCGCGGGCTCGCATCGCGATCCCTGCCCGCCCGGAGCGCGCGGGTGGCGGCGTTTCAGCATGGCGACAATGGCGCTCATTCATCATGAGGTTGCGCTGGCCATGACTGCCGCGTTGCTGTTGTCGCTTGCGGCGGTAACCGCCAATCCGACGGGCGCCTACACCTTCGCGCTGCTGCTGATCTTTCGGCTGTCGTCCAAATTGAACATCTATTGGGGCGTACCCAGCTTGAGCGACGAATTGCTACCTGCGCATCTCGACTATCTCAAAAGCTATTTCGGTCCCAAAAATTTCCGCCCGATGCTGCTGGTATCGACCTTGGCCGTCATTGGGCTGGCCATAGCCTTTGGGATGATCGCGCTCGCCGCCGACCAGCCGCACGAGACCGCGCAAGCCGGGCTGCTCTGCTGCCTGTGCTTGCTCGCGGCGCTTGAGCATATTTTTCTCGCCATCCCATTTCGCGACTCTGCCCTGTGGGCATGGGCGCGCGACGCGAGCAACCGAATCGAAATGA
>JAAUPH010000170.1 GCA_012035435.1 Sphingopyxis sp.
AGTTGGTCCCGCTGCCCCGGTAGTTGCCGACCGCGCGGCTCACCACCTCGGGGACCACGTTGTAGTAGAGCGGCAGGGTTCGGCCGACTCGGCCAGCATCTCCTGGGCGAGGTCGAGGTCGCGCTTCGTCACGCGCATGACGTGCTGGCGACGGCGCCGGTCGACGCCGCGAGGCGCGTGATCCTCTTCTCGGATTTGGCGACGCGAGAGGCGTTGACGCCAGAGGTCGCGGCGAAGTCAGCCCCGCGTGGCGGCGTGCTCCACCTCGAAGAGCTCGCCGCACGCCACGGTCTGGGCGCAGAAGGCCACGTCACGCGGGGTCTGCAGGGTGCCGGCCAGGCCGAGGTTGGCCTTGAACCACTGCCTGTCGTGGTCGACCAGGCTGATCAGCGACACCGGCACCGAGGGCATACCTGCTCGAGGAGGGGCGGGTGCGCCTGATCAAGAAGGTGCGCGGCGTCGAGCGCTGGTACGTCGACCTGCGCGACGCCATCGCCTTCACCTTGGCCTGCTCGCCGTTGTACTCCACGGGCAGGATCTTCACGCCGGCCAGCTTCTCGAACGGCTCGTAGTAGGCCTTCTTCTGCGCGGTGCCGTTGGCGCCGCCGAAGTTGACGACCGTGACCTGATCGGTGCCGTCGAGCTGGGAGGCGATGCCGAAGCCGTTGGCGATCGGGATGCCCGAACCGACGATGCCGGTGGTGACCATCAGCCCGCTGTTGGGGTCGGACAAGTGCATCGGCCCGCCCTTGCCCTTCGACGTGCCAGTTTCGCGGCCATACATCTCGGCAATAATTTCACGGATTGGCGTGCCCTTGGCGACGATATCGTGGATGCAGCGATAGGTGATGACCGATTTATCATCCTTGGTCAGCAAGGGGGCGATGGCGGCCGGGATCGCCTCCTGCCCGCCGCAGGGATAATATTGAAACTGCAGGTCGCCAGCGGCCAGCCCCTGCTGAATCCGCAAATCGGTCGCTGCGATGCGCGCCATAGTGCGGTAGATATCGATCGCCGTTTCGCGGTCGGGGCCGTTCGTCACACCAAGTTCCTTTGCTTAACCGGCAATGCCTTCGATAATTTGCACGTCGAATTTTCCCACCCCGGTGCGGATCGGGATCGCCTGCGTCTGATATTGGTCGCAATACCAGAAATCCTTGGCCAGCGCCGCAGACGGCCAGCGTGAAATCGCGAAAATACCCTCGCTCCATGTCCCGGCCAGCACCCGCACATCGCCGCCCAGCTCAAAGGCAACATAATAGGCACCGCGGGTCCGCATCATGGGTAAGATCATGTCGCGGTAACGGTCCATCCGCTCCTGATCCGTCCCCGTCCCTTCGATCACCATGAAGGTGCGCGGCGCGCCCGCATCGGGAACATCGACCGTAGCGATGGTGGGCACAAAATTGCCTGGCCAGCCCTCATAAGCGATACCGCCGCACGCCAGCGCGACCAGCCCCGTATCTGCGGCGATCAGCGCCTGCGCGGTGGGCGATGTCCAAAAGGCATCGCGGTCCTCAGCGAAGGCAAAGCGGGCAATCACCAGCCCGCTGTGTGTCGTGCCCGGTTCCAGCGGAGTGACCGCATCGGCGCTCCCCGACGCCAATATCGTCCCACGCGCGGCGGCGATCGCCGGATTCCAACCGGATTGATCGATTGTTGTCTTGAGCGTCAGGAAACAAGGGTTGCTCATTGCGGCCTCAATATCGGGCGGCAAAGCTGTTCAGCGCCGCGTTGAACGGTTGGGGATCTTCCCAGAATATACTATGTCCGCCACCCTGCAATTCGACGAGTTCAGCATCTGGAATCCGATCCGCCATCCATTGCCCTACCGCGCCGGGCATGACCGGGTTGTTGCGGCGCCCATAGATCAGCAATGTCGGCAACGTGATTTGAGGCAGATAATCGCGATAGTCGGGCTTCACCATATCGTCGATGATCGCTGCTACCGTCTCTGTTGGCGTCAGATACATTTGCGCCTTCATCGCGGCCATGGTGTCGGGGTCGATCGGATCGGCAAAGGCCGCGTGCAGAAACCGTCGAGCACCGCGCGGTCGGCGCGCACGCCATCGCCATAGTTCAATGCGGCTTCTTCCGGAAAATCGCCAAAGGTTGGGTGGTCCCACCCCGGCGCCGACATGACACGCGGCGACATTTCGCAAAGGCCGATGGCGCGTAGCCGGTCGCCACCCTGCTCCTGCAAGAACTTGAGTGCGACAATCCCACCGAACGCGACCCCGAACAGCATCGCGTCTCGGATGTCGAGCGCCCCCAGAAACTCCGCCAGATCGGAGGCATTTTTTGACACACTATGATCGCCATTGGGCTTGCCCGACAGCCCCTGCCCACGCAGGTCGACCATGATCACCCGATTGTGCGCCGCCAGCGCTTCAATATTCTTCTGCCAGAAAAATCCGGCAGGGAATTGCAGCCCCTGCAACAACACCAGCGGCTTGCCCGCGCCCCGCTCCTCGTACCACAGCGGTGTGCCGTCGCTCAGGAACAGGTGCGGCATCAGAAGTTCACCGATGCCGTGACGCCATAGGTCCGCGGCGGCGCGACATAGCCTTGGCCGACGAGCTGCGGGTTGAAGGCACCGGATTCGAGCACTTCGGAAAAGTAGCGCTTGTTGGTGAGATTGTTACCCCAAAGGCTGACCGAATATTTGTCGCTGTCGCTGGTCCAGGTGATACGGCCATTCACCAGCGAATATCCCTTCTGGCTGATCAGCGGACGGTTGAACTGGGTAAAATAGGTCAGCGACTGATAGCGCAGGTCGATGCGCGCGCCCAGCGTGCCGCTGCTGCCCAAATCGGCGTTGTAGCCGATGTAGCTCGACAGCGTCCATTTCGGTGCACGCGGGAAGCGGTTCCCCGTCAGGTCGATGGGGTTGGCGGCGTTACAACCCGGGCTGATCGGCGCAGCGGGCTGGGTCGGATCTCCGGTACAGAATTGGTCATAGGTCGCATCGAGATAGGCGATGGCCCCGCCCGATTCAAAGCCGACTGGCTGACGATAGCCAAATTCAATCTCGGCACCCTTGATCGTTGCCGCCGCCGCGTTGGTCAGCACCGATTGCAGATTGACGATCTGCTGAACCTGGACGTCTTTATAGTCGGTATAAAAGACGCTGGCGTTAATGAAGCCGCGCCCACCGTCGACCGAGGTTTTGATGCCGGCTTCGTAGGACCACAGCTTTTCGGGCGCAAAACCGGGCTGGATCGCGAGCAGGTTGAACCCGCCCGATTTGAAGCCGCGGGTTGCAGAGGCATAGACATTGACATCGTCGGTGACGGCATAGTTGATCACCGCGCGCGGCGTGAAGGCGTTGAAACTGTCCTTCAGATCGGGGTTGGCGACGAAAGGCGCGCCAAAGTTGATTTCATAGCGATACGCCGCCGCACGATTTTCATCGCTGTAACGACCACCCAGTGTGACTGTCAGCGCATCGGTCGGTTTCCACCGCAACTCGCCAAAACCCGCGAGCGCCTTGGTTTTGGCGGTACCGTCGATGGTGATATAGAAGGGAAGATTGGCCCCAAAGGGGAAGGGCAGCGCGATAAAGCTGTCGCCCGTTTCACGGAAATAATAGGCCCCCACCAGCCATTCGAGCGTATCGCCGCCGCCCGACAGTTGTAGCTCCTGGCTCCACTGGTTGGTGCTGTCCTGCTGGAGATAGTTGACATAAAAGACGTCAGACCCGTCGCCATCGTTCAGCCAGTTGAAGCGCGTCTTGCGATAACCGGTGATCGATGTCAGCTGGATGTTGCCAAAATCATAGCCCAGATGCAGCGCGCCGCCGATCTGGGTGGTTTTGAATACATCGCCGTCGGTCCCAATGCCGCGCGAAGTGCCGGGGATGTTGAGTTCAAACCCCTGATTGACGGTGCGGAGGAACGGCCGGGTAAAGGCCGCCGCACCGCCGCCAAAGTCCGCCGTCGGCAGGGCATTTGGTCGGTTCAGATATTTATAGGCGGGCAGATTGCTGTTGTCGTTGATGCTTTCGATCATCAGCCGCGCGGTGAACGGCCCGTCATTGTCATAGGCCATTTGCCCGCGCAGCGCGAATACGTCCTTGCTGTCGAGGCGGCCAAAACCGCGCGCCTGTGCGGCCGCATTGGTGTTGCGGGTAAATCCGTCGCGCTTGTTGAACAGCCCGGCAACACGAACGCCCAGCCCGTCATCGAGCGGAATATTGACATATCCGTCGATCCGATAGGCATCGAAATTGCCGTAACTTGCGGTCATCCCGGCACCCAGCCGGTCGTCGGGCTTGTTCGGGATGACATTGATCACGCCGCCCGTCGCATTGCGGCCATAGAGCGTGCCCTGCGGTCCGCGCAGCACCTCAACCCGCTCGATATCGAACAGATCGAACAGGCCTGCGGCAGCCCGCGCGACATAGATGCCGTCCGAATGCACCGCGACTCCGGGGTCGCCCGCGATCGTGTAATTTTCATTGCCGACGCCGCGGATACGGATTTGCCCGACGACCGAGCGCTGAACCAGCAGCCCCGGCGTTAGCGTGGACAGATTTTCCGTGTCCTGTATTCCCGCCTTTTCCAGTGCATCGCCGCTCAGCGCGGTGATCGCGATCGGCACATCTTGCACGGACTCCGCGCGGCGCTGCGCCGTGACGACAATCTCGGCCGTGCTGGCGACGTCCTCGGTCGCCGTTTCCTGCGCCAGCGCAGGCTGCGACGCGATGATTGCGAGTGCGGAGGTCGCTAACGACAGCATTGATGTTCGGAACATGGCGGGCCTTCCCATTTCTCGTTCTGGCGTTGCCGCCAATCACTCCCGGCGCTGAAGACACCACAGCCAAAGCCGACTGTCAACAAAATGTTCAGATACATGTTTATCACGTTCACTCTTGTGAACTGATTGAGACGTTGATAGGCTGGGCCGCATGACCAAAGCCATCGACATCGTCGTCAACCTGTTCGGTCCGGAGCAAATTGCCTCCGGGCAAACGGGCTTTGACGCGGCTTTCATGGATCAGGTGCGGATGCCCGCAGCGATGCGCGCTGGAGTCGATTCCGACGCCTATGTGCGGTTGATGGACGAAGCGGGGGTCGAACATTCACTCCTGATCGCCGTCCGCGCCGGCGACCCCCATTGGAAGGGATCGTTCGAAATCCCCTATGAAATGGTCGCGCGCTGGTGCGACCGGCACCCGACCCGCTTTTCGGGGCTGGCCGGCGCCGATCCGACGCGCGGCATGGCGCAGCTCAAGGATTTGGAGCGCGCAGCCGAGCTTGGCTTTGTCGGCGTCCATGCCTATCCGCACTGGTTCCGCCTGCCACCCGATGCGCCGCGCTGGTATCCCATTTATGCCAAATGCTGCGAGCTTGATTTGCCCTTCATGCTTCAGGTCGGGCAGAATCTGATCTATCAAAAGGACGTCCGCCTGCCATCGGTCGCCCGGCCCATCCTGCTCGATCAAGTGGCGATTGATTTTCCCGAACTCACTCTGATCGGCATCCATGTCGGCACGCCTTGGGCCGACGAGATGATCGCCATGGCGTGGAAGCATGAGCGGGTGTTCATCGGCCTCGACGCCTATGCCCCCAAACATCTGCCGCCGACGCTGGTCCATTATATGAACAGCTACGGCAGCCACAAAGTCCTGTTCGGCACCGACTGGCCCGTCATCGACCCGCGCCGCGGTGTCGCCGAGATGGAAGCCCACCAGCTGCGGCCTGAGGCGCATGACAGGGTGATGCGCAGCAACGCCCTGCACGTCTTTCCCAAAATGGCTGCCCGCATGGACGCCGCGGATGGCGCCTGAAGGCTATCAGGCGATGACCATCGGGCGCCGGCATCCGCTGCGCCGCCGTCCGCGCACCGGGCAAGCCCGCAC
>JAAUPH010000171.1 GCA_012035435.1 Sphingopyxis sp.
TCGGCCGTTTTTGGAATCCCCGTTTATGAGTTTATGTCCTAGAACAAAGGCGCGGTGAAGCGGCGCTTGCGTATGCGCGCGACCTGATCCGTGGCTCCTCATCAGTTGAAGTCGTCGCTGTGCAGCGAATTGATCGTTTCGGTCGAATAGTGGCGTCAGTCTTGGTTGATGATCAAGATTTTGCGCGGCTTATGATCGAGGCTGGTCATGCTCGTGTTTGGCGCGGTCGACCTTCAAACTGGTGCGCTGAATAGCAATTGAAGGAACTGGATCAAAAAGGGCGGCGCTACGGCGCCGCCCTTTTCGTTTGATGATGTTGGATGTCATCACCACCACGCGTGATACGCGATGGCTCTGCCTGCCGCGATGTGCTCACGGGCGATGTCGATGAACCGGCGGTCATCAGCCTCATCTTCCGGCATGCTTTCACCAAAGAAGAAGCCTTCCGTGTGTGGCAGTGCCTTGCCATCCACGGCGGCTTCAAGGGCGTCGATGTATTCTGCGGTCAGCAGGACGGTCGAGCAGTTGAAGTCCGGGTTGGTGCAGCCACGATTTTCGTAGAGGCTGCGCATCCAGCCGTGCAGGTTTGGGTGCTTGCGCCAGTAGAAGATTTCCGGGTCGGTTTCACCGAGCGGGAAGTCCGTCGCTGGTTGGCTGGCGGTTGGCGTGAAAGCGTTGGCATACATGTCGAGGTCTCCGATTTGATGTCTCCTTGTTTTCTGGCGCACGGGATTGTGCGCGTCCTGGAGACCCGGCCGCCCCTGCCGGTGGGCGCGATCAATGCCCCGACACGGTCAGGCACAGCCTGAGTGATGCGGGCTGGGGCTTGATCGAAGAAGCCCCCGGACAGGGGCAAGGTCGAACCATGACGGCCAATCTTGTTGCGTGGGACAAGAGACGTTCGGGCTTACTTGTTTGTGTCGGAGCCGAGCGGAAATCGCAGGAGCAATTCCCAGAGGTATCGAAAGAAGGCCCGTCCCGGATTGGGCTGGCGCTCATTGACAAGAATAACGCTCGTCGGCCTGCAATCGCCCGGCTCATAGGGGCGGGTGTTTTCCGGCGCTGTCTCGTCTCGCGCGCCGGGCTTAAGCAGCTCTGTGAGCGTGTAGACGCGTGCTCGCTCGTTTCGCTTGTAGATGCGACGGGCTTTTGGTCGAGCTGCTTTGGGTCTGAAACGGCAAGCCGCTCCACGTATCGAAACTTCTGCCCCATGATGATGCGTGTAATGCGCTCAATCTCGATAAGCTCATTCTGTTCGGGCGTAGTGCCCCCACGATGAACGCGGTCGAAGAGTATCTTCATCGGCGTGATGGGCTCGTCACGCTTGAGTCCACCAAAATCGAAGATGGGATAGCGGCGCAAATGTTCCCGCAAGCGCCAATAGAGTCCGCTGACTGCGGTTTCTGAAAGCCGCGTATCCCGCGAGGTTTGTCCAACTAGTCCTTTCAAGCGCAAACTCCCATTACGATTTTTTGAAAACATATTCGCTGATTTTTGCGTTTCGATATCGACGATTTTTCTGAGCAATTTTCGTCATCTAGCGGCTCTCTGAAAAAGGCATTCTTGTGCCTCTTCTTGGGGGTCTTCTTTGGCAGTTCGTTCGCGCTGTGTCGAGCGTGCTGGCACAAGATGCGTGTCGACGAAATGAACCGCGCGGTTCTCCACCCCCAACGGTCGGGAGAGAACCATGACCACAATTGAAAACAACAAGGGCAGTCGCCCTGTGCGTGTTGGCCTTGGTGCCAACGACAATTATCGCGGCTGGGCTGTCGTGCACATGCCTTCAGATGCGGTGATCCGCGAGCCGGAAACTGTGCATGCGATTGTTGTCCAGGTGCTGCGCGTCTGGAATGAAAAGCGCTTGTCGCGCCGTCGCGTGATCGATTGGCTGGCAGAGACAATCTACTTCTATGATGGAGCAATCATCAATGCCGATGACACAGCTTGGCTGATCGATGAGATTGATGTCGATGAGCCTTGTGCCCGTGATGAGACATTCAGCTGGGTCGGGGAGTTGATCCGCTTTGCGACAACAATGCCACAGCAACGAGCGCACAAGAGTCTTGTGCCGCGCTTGCGGCTGTTTTGGTTGGCTGTCGAGATCACGCTGCTGAGTGAAGCCCGTCGTCGGGCGATGTTCCCCCCACGCGGCTCAGCGTGATGATCAAGAAATCTCCCCGTCCGGCGCGGCTGCTGGACAGGGAGATATTCATGACCAACAAATATCGCATCGACTATGCCGAAGATGGTTCCACAGAAATCACCGTGCCTGCTGGCAAGGCAGGCACATCGGCCAACGACAACCAGGCTGGGCAGATGCCATTCATGGGATGTCGCCGCCAGGATACGGCGGCCATCCGTACCGCTACCGTGAACCCTTCCGCATCCCTGCCATCATCAATACGGGCCTGACGATTGTCGTCGCGGCTGTAATTTTCTTTGGCGCTGAGAAGTACGGCCCTTATGAATTCAAGCCATCAACCTTGGTCGGTGGCTATGAGTCCAGCATTGGCGCACAACTAAAGGCTGCTGAACTTAATGAGCAAGCCAGGTTCGAGGCGTATCAGGCTTAGGTGAAGATTGCTGCCGAAACGCAGGTCAAAGAGACTGAAAAGCTCTTGGAGAGCATTCTCCAATACTACCAAGCTTTGCATGAGCGCGGTCGTATCATGGCGCAGGCAGCTTCCGACATGCAAGGACGCTACGTCGCAGAACGTATGTCGCAGGCTGGCCAGATTCAGTCTGCGGACATGGGGATCATTTCACTTTCAACTCTGATCGGTCGTGGCCTCAACATTGTTGAACCTGGCATGGGCGATGATGCTCTGGCGTATGCCGAAGGGCTTGAGCAAGGTGTGGTGAAAGGTTTGACTGAGGCCGCACAAGAAGGTGCGCGCGTTGATCTCCATGACTGGGATTTGGGTGTGCCGGAACCAACTGAAGTCGCGCGACTGGTCGCACGTGTGCCCGTGATGGATATCCCGAAGCCGCCGAACCTCGCGCGTCATTACAATGCGACGCAGCCGAAGAATGAAAACGCTTCCCCGCAAGGGGAGCGCTAATCATGGCTGACCGCACTGGCGTAGGACGGTTTGCGGGAAACCTCACAACCTTCCTCAATGTCCACCGGCAGATGCAACAGGCGGATGCAGCAGCGCGGGCGCGTGCCCACGCTGCTCGCACCGATTGGGCTATGAAGACCGCAAAGCCCACCGGACAGCTTGGTGATGGTCGCCTAGCCAACAGCGATGACGTTGCTCGCGCGGGTCTGCTTGACCCGCGCGGTCTTTTCCTTGGTGAACATAATGGGCGGTTGTTGTTCTGGAGTTCCGACGAAAGTGTATTGACCTATTTGCGCACCGGAGGTGGCAAAGGAGTCAGTCTTCTTCAGCCTAACCTAGCGCATGTCCGCGATAGAACTTTGATCGTCACAGATGTGAAAGACGGAGAGCTTGCGTGGTCAACGGCCAAGCATAGGTCGGAACGGCTGGGTATTCAAAACATCTTCATCAATCCTTTTGGTCTTCACGGCGACGGGTTCAAAGGCGTGCGGATCAATCCGCTTCAGAAGCTGATCGAGGTTGCAGCCAGCGGCGAGCGATTTGATGGAGAAGCCGAACAGATCGCGCATATTCTGTTGCCGCAATCGTCAAAGCCAGGGGATAATGACTGGGTGACCAAGGGCGCGCGGGAGCTTGCCTGCTTGCGCATGGAATTCACCGCAAGGTTCGATCCCGACAACTGTACACTCAGCGACATCTGGCGGTTCATCAACGGTGATGGCCAGCACTTCGCTCTTGCGTTTTCCTTGATGGCGACCTGCGGCGATGAAAGCATCGAGCGCCGAGCGAAAACCTATGACGGGATGATTGCCGACGCGCCAAAACAATGGGAAGCGATCAGGTCCGAACTCGCCACCGCGATCTCAGCCTTCGACCCTGAAAAATCACTCGGCAAGGCGACCGCCGCACACGATATCGATCTCACGAAGGTGAAGCGCAGACCGCATACGATCTATGTGATCATCCCAGTCAGCAAGCTCGATGCAGCTGCGGTGTTCTGCAGCTTGATTATCGCGCTTCTGATCGAAGTGCTGGCCGCGACACGCGGGCCAGTGCGCGCAACCTTCTTGCTCGATGAGTTTGCAAACTTTCCAAAGGTAGCTGGTCTGCTGCGATCTCTGCGGCTGCACCGTTCGCTCGGCCTCAATTACTGGTTCTTCGCGCAAGGCCGTCACAGCATGACGGGCAAATGGACAAAGGAGGAAGTAAAGGAGATCGAAGATCAGGTGGGCTGCACAATCTACCGAAACGTGTGGGAACCCGATCTGCTGAAAGATATCAGCATGTGGTCAGGTTCAACCACCATCCTGTCACGGGGTGTGTCGCATAATGCGAGCCCGGTTGAAACCGGTGCCGCCAATCTTGGTGAAGCCAAGCGCGCCGTGCTCCAGACCGAAGACATACTCGCACTTGGCGCCGGCAAGCAGATCATGCGCGTGACCGCAATGGCCCATTTGCTGGTCGCGGATGCAGTGCCGTTCTTCAAGGTCGAGCCATGGTCCTCCCACATTCGGGATGTGCGCGTGCTTCATCGTGGCTCTGACGAGGAGTGAAGACAGTGACTGCAGAACGCATGAACCAAAACGCTACACCGCGCGCTGTATCTGCTCGCGCGGCATCACAATCCTTCAACGCGGCCAACAACAAGACGGCCAGTGAACTTGTCATCCGGGATCGGGCAGCCAAAGCCGTGGAGCGGCTGAGTGCCCGTCACGAGGCAAACGAAGCGCGGCTTGTCGCGCAGCGCTTCACGAAGCTCCTCAAGGCTGACCGCAACGAGCCTGCCCTGAAGCCGTCATGGGCTGTTGATGACAAGCGCAGCTGGCTTCACCGCGCGGCAAAGTATCAGGTCGCGCGTGAGTTCGAAAAGCGCATCGACCGGGTGAACAAGGTCGCGGACCGGATGATCGCCAACAAGAGTGCGCAGAAGAATCTCATCAAGCAACGCGATGCTCTTGAACGATGATCAGCGAAATGCATCACGCGGCGCACAATTCTCAAAAGTTGAAATCATCATCACGTCTATGATATTCTGATTGTATAGGTGTGGATCATCAGCGTTGAGCTTGTCTCCGTTGATCCAAGTGGCCGGACGAGATCGTTCCCCCCACACCTCAAAGAAGAACGCTGGAGAAGTGTCGCATGGTCGCCCTCATGGAGAGGTGCGCCGTGTTCGACGAGGGTGAATGAGGTGCAGGAGTTTGGTGCCGAACAGATGGCGCGATATCGCAAGCTGCTTGCGAGCGTCGCAGTGCCTGATGACCGCAAGGATGATGTTATCCGCGTGGTTGGCTCACTCATGCAGTCCTTTGTCGATAGGGCGTGGGGCACTGATCCGGTTCAAATGCTGGAGCAAAAGCGTCTCAAAGACACATTCAAAACGCTGGCAAAGATGCCTCGCTCCGTGCTAGCCTTCCCCATGACATGTTGAGCAGTGAATACACTGCACGAGTTGACCTCGGCCACATTGATCGGCGGGAGGGCGCTTCAACCCCAAACAACAAAAAGAAAAGAGGATGGCGCCATGGAAAAAATGGAGACCATGAAGGCGGTAATCTATTGCCGCGTATCTAGCTTGAAGCAGTCTGTCGATGGCGACGGGCTCGAAAGTCAGCGTGCACGCTGCGAAGAATTTGCGCGGCGCAGAGGATATGAAGTTGTCTCGGTGTTTCGTGATGAAGCATCTGGCAGCACAGTTTCGCGTAAGGGCATGAAAGCGATGCTGGACTTCTTGAAGTCCAAGCGCCCTGGCCAGCACATCGTCATCATCGATGATATCTCCCGCC
>JAAUPH010000172.1 GCA_012035435.1 Sphingopyxis sp.
ACTGGACGTCTCGTTCGACTCGCGTGACGGCGTCGCCATCTACTACCGCTCATCACGGCCCGCGACACTCGGGGAGCTCGAGCGCCGGCAAGCTGCGCGGCAAGGTCAAGCTGCATCGCAGCGTCCTCGACCGGATCCGCTACCGTACCGGCAACTATGCCCCCGGCCTTCTGCCCTATGAGCTCGAGGTCGTCGAGACAGACCCCGCGGTGACGAGCACGATTCAGGAGAGCGGGCCCACTCCGGAAGCCTGGCAGGCGGATCACGACCGGGTCGTCCGCTGGACCGATCGCCGAGCCTGGCTCTACAACCTTTTTCTCGAGGATCGCTGTGGATCGTCGGCTTCGCGCTCTATTTCTGGAACCACCCGCCGACGGTTCCAGAGGTCTCTACCGGCGATGAAAGCTGGCGCCAGCACGTGTACGACGTCGCCCAATACGTGCTGCCGGAAATCTTCGAGGACCTGGCTGCCTTTCTGATCTTCAGCTGGTCGTGGTACCGCTCGCTGGCCGTCGTCGTGCTCGTGCCGGGCATTCTTCTGGCCCTCAAGATCTGGTTCCGGCAAGGCGAGCAGAGCGCGCGGGAGGATTTTCGCAAGCTGATCCACCAGTCGCAGCGGCAAATAGATCCGGCGAGCTCTTCGGGGTGACGAGCCAGCCAAGGGTAGCTTGAGATCCAGAATCAGCCAAAATCAGGCGACGGCAGGGCGCGGCGGTCGACCTTGCCGTTGACCGTCAGCGGGATCGCTGCGAGGACCATGAAAGCCGCCGGCAGCATGTAGTGGGGCAGCTTGGGCTCGAGGAAGCGGCGCAGGACGGTGGCGTCGAGGGTCGCGGTCGAGGCGCCCTGCTTGGGCTGGACGTAGGCGACCAGACGCTTGTCGCCCGGCGCTACCTCGCGCACCACCACCACCGTGCCCGAAACCGCCGGATGGGTGGCGAGGGCGGCTTCGATCTCCGGACCATTGCGGGCCAATGTTCCGCTCGCCTTTTCAACATTGGCAAGGATATTGCCGATGCTCTGTTGATTGCGGTCGTTGGCCAGCTCGGTCAGCCGCTCGGTCAGTGTCGACAGCCGCTCAAGCAGCTGCGGCGCAGTGTTGAGCAACTCGCCAAGGCCGCCGGCGCGGGTCGGGATAACCGGACGGCCGGCGGGGCCGGGATCGGCAATCCGCGGCGCACCCCTTGACTGCGCCGTCGAGCGCCACTTGCGTAACCCCAGTGAAGCCGACGCCCGACAATGTTGCGGTGGTGCCGAGGGCGACATTGGTATCCTCCTCTACCTCGATCCGGACGCGGACAAAGGCGGGATCGTCCGGCCACAGCGCGATTTGGGTCACCTGGCCGACGGGCACACCCGAGTAGGTTACCTGCGATCCGTTGTTCAGCCCGTCGACTGACTGTTTGAAGAAAATATCATATTCCTGACGGTCGCCGCCGCCATCATTGGCCAGCCAGACGATGAACCCGGCGAGCGCGAGCGACATGATCAGGACCACTGCGCCTACCAACACATTGTTTGATCGGGTTTCCATAGCCTGTCCTTAACTTACCGCGTTCGAGTTTGCGACCGCTTCGCGCGATTTGGCGGCGGCCCGGCCGCGTGGGCCCAAGAAATAATCGGCGATCCACGGATGCTCGGTGGCGAGCAATTCGTCGATCGTGCCCACCGCAATCACCTTGCGTTCGGCGAGCACCGCAACCCGGTCACAGGTGGCATAGAGCGAATCGAGATCGTGCGTGATGAGGAAAACGGTCAGCCCCAGCGTGTCGGCCAGTGCGCGGATGAGCCGGTCAAACTTCGCCGCGCCAATGGGATCGAGCCCTGCAGTCGGCTCATCAAGGAACAGCAGCGCCGGGTCGAGCGCGAGAGCGCGGGCGAGGCCGGCGCGCTTCACCATGCCGCCCGACAGCTCGGCCGGATATTTTGGTCCGGCGTCAGGCGGCAGGCCGACCATCGCGATCTTGTAAGCGGCAATTTCGTTCAGCATCGACATTGTCAGCTGCGGATAATATTCACGCAAGGGGACCTGAATATTCTCGGCAACGGTCAGCGTGGAGAATAATGCGCCGCCTTGAAACATCACGCCCCATCGCCGCCGCAGGTCGCGGGCCGCGGCCGTGTCCTCTTCCTGATGCGGGCGGCCATAGACCTCGATGCTGCCGCCGGTCGGCTGCTGCAGGCCGATGATCGACCGCATCAGCACCGATTTTCCGGTGCCAGAGCCGCCAACGACGCCGAGTACTTCGCCCTGAACGACGTCCAGATCGAGATTTTCGTGGATGACGGCTTCGCCAAAGGCATTGACCAGCCCGCGCACGCGAATGGCAACCTCATGCTGTTCAGGGTGGATGGGCGTGGTCATCAATTCCATCCCACGGATGAGAAGAATACCGCGAAAAAGGCATCGAGCACGATGACCAGAAATATTCCAGCAACCACCGCAGCGGTCGTACGGCGGCCGACCTCTTCAGCGTCCTTTTGCACTTGCATGCCTTCGTAGCAGCCGGTGACGCCGATCAGTATGCCAAACACCGGCGCCTTGATGAGCATGATCCAGAAATCGGTCATCGGGATAATCTGGCGGAGCAGCTGGATATAGGTGATGGGGGTGATTTCCAGCCCAATCCAGGCAAATACGCCGCCACCAACGATCGCGCAGATGCTGGCGTAAAAGCCCAGCAGCGGCATCATCAGCGTCACGGCTATTACGCGAGGCAGCACAATCGCTTCCATCGGCGACACGCCGATGGTGCGCATCGCGTCAATCTCTTCGCTCAGCTTCATCGTGCCGATTTGCGCGGCAAAGGCGCTGCCCGACCGGCCCGCGACCATGATTGCGGTCATCAGCAGGCCAAGCTCGCGGATCGACGCGCGACCGACGAGATTGACCGTGAAAATCTCTAGCCCGAACTGGCGCAGCTGCACCGCGCCTTGCTGCGCGATCACAATGCCGATCAGGAAACTCATCAGGCCGATGATGGCCAGCGCATCGATACCGACATTCTGGACGCGCATCGTCACCGCAGTCCAGCGGATCGGGCGGCGATCCACCACGGTGCGGAACAGGGCGACCAGTGTCGCACCAAAAAAGCCGATAATGCCAATCAGCTCACGTGCGCCAGCGAGCGCGCCGGTGCCTACCTCGCCAACAAAACGCCGCCAGCCGCCTTCGCGCACTGCTTCAACGGCTGGTTCCTCCTGCGATCGGCGCACCGCTTCAAGCAGGCGGTTGGCATCGGTGCTGGCACCGCTGATGGTCGCTCCATGAGCCCGAGCGGTGCGCAGCACCAGCCATGCCCCGACGGTGTCAATGCGTTCGACCCCGGACAGATCGATTTGCCGAACCGGCGCCAGTGCTTCCAAAACCTGCGGCACATCGCCGAGCCGGGCCAGCGTCAGCCGTCCCGCCAATTGCAGATGATCGCCCCGTCGCCGGGGACCACTGCGTAACTTGCCCGCGCCACCATGTCGCCGACACTGTCGCACTTTCCCCGTTGCGGCAAGCACTTCTCATCGGGCGTGTCTGCCATTATCATCGTTGCATGCTTGCCCCGTCACCCCATCGCATCGCCATTTATGATATGGACCGCACGATCACCCGGCGTGGGACGATGAGCGGTTTCCTGATGCATGTCTTGGCCCGGCGGCAACGCTGGCGGATCGCACTTGTTCCGCTGACCGGCGTGACGGGGTTGTTTTATGCTGCGCGGCTGGTGGATCGGCGGCGATTAAAGGCGATGAATCTCTCGCTGCTGCTGGGGCGACGGTTTGAGCATGACCGGCTCCAGGCCTTGGCCGAGAGCTATGCGCGGCGGGTGATCCAGCGGAATATTTACCCCGATGCACTGGCCCAGATCGAGGCGGACAGGGCTGCCGGATACCGCATCGTCCTCGCGACCGCGTCGTTCCGCTTATATGTTCAGGCGATTGCCAAAGGATTGGGCATTGCAGATGTTATCGCCACTGACACCATGCCGGGGGAGGCGCGGTTGGCGGGGCCCAATTGTTATGGTGCCGACAAGCGCGCGTTAATCGATGCGTGGCTCGCGGCCGAAGGAATTGAGCCGCACGGCGCTGAGATCAGGGCCTATTCGGACCATGTGTCGGACACGCCGATGCTGGAACTCGCCGGAACTCCAGTCGCGACCACGCCGTCGCCGCGATTGCGGCGGCTGGCGCAGCGGCGGGGGTGGACGATTGTCGACTGGCGTTAGACCTGATCGAGCGCTTGAGCGAAATCGGCGATTAGGTCGCCTGCATCCTCGATACCGATAGAAATGCGCACCAGATTGTCGGTGATGCCCATGCGATCCTTCCGTTCCTGCGGGACCGATAAATGGGTCATCGCAGCGGGATGGCTGGCGAGCGTTTCGGTGCCGCCCAGGCTGACCGCCAGCTTGGCGATCTGCAGCGCGTCGAGGAAGCGGAAGCTTTCCTCCTCACCGCCCTTGATGAACAGCGAGAAGGTTGAGCCCGCGCCCGCGCAGTGGCGTTCGAAAATATCCTTCTGCGACCCTTCCGGCAGGAAGCCGAGATAGCCAAGCCCCTCAACCTTGGGATGCGTACGCAAATATTCGCAGACCTTCTCGGCATTTTCGCCGGCGCGGCTCATCCGCAGCTCGACGGTCTCAAGGCTACGGAGCAGCATCCAAGCGGTGTTGGGATCGCAGATGGTGCCGATGGTGTTGCGCATCATGCGGATGGGGGCGAGCCAATGCTTGGCCCCCAGCACCCCGCCCGCGACGAGGTCGCTGTGGCCGCCGGCATATTTTGTCAGCGAATAGAGGACGATATCGGCGCCATGCTTGAGCGGCGCGGACCACAGCGGGCCGAGGAAGGTGTTATCAATGGCGATGGGCGGGCGCGCATCAGCTTCGAAGTTGGCGTCGACCGCGGCGCGCATAGCTTCGACATCGACCAGCGCATTGGTGGGATTGGCGGGGCTTTCGAGATAGACCATCGCGACCCGGCCGCCTTGGGCTGCGGCCATGGCCTTGGCCTGTTTCAAAATTGCGTCCATTTCTTCGCGCGAAGCTTCAGCCGGGAAGTCGAGATAGGTGGCGCCATAGCGCGACAGGATCCGGGCGATCAGTGTTTCGGTGGCGGCGTACAGCGGGCCCGAATGGACTATCACATCCTTCATGCTGCAATGCGCAAGTAGCAGCGTTGCAATAGCCGACATGCCACTGGAGAAGACCAGCGCATCTTCGGCATCGTCCCACAGACCCAGGCGCGCCTCGAGGATTTCCTGATTGGGGCCGTTGAAGCGCGAATAGACGAGGCCGTCCGCGCCGCCGGGGCGCTTGCCCGTAATCCCCTCAAAATGCCGCTTGCCCGCCGCCGCGCTTTCAAAGGCAAATGTTGAAGTGAGGAAGATCGGCGGCTTGAGCGAGCCCTCCGACAGCATCGGATCGAAACCATAGCCCATCATCAATGTCGCAGGAGACAGCTGGCGGTTGCCGATAGCGCGGACCGACGGTTTGGGTTTGCGCTGGGGCGTAGCGTCGGACATCGGCTAGGTTCCTTGGACTGGGTGCGTTTGATGCTTCCACCCTAGCGCAAGAAAGTTTCAAATGAAACGGGGTCGATCCCAACCTCAACTTTTCGTCACGCCCGCGCAGGCGGGGGCCCGACTCACTCAGGGGCAACAATGAACGGTCAGAAGACGGATTCCCGCCTGCGCGGGAATGACGAGGTATGGAACCTAAACCGCCGCAACCGCCCAAATTGTCAGGATCAGCAGCGGCACCCCGACCGCATCGAGCGCGAAGCCAGCTTTCAACATGCGGGGTAGCGCGATGTGGCCGGTCGCCCAAGCAATGGCGTTCGGGCCAGTACCGC
>JAAUPH010000173.1 GCA_012035435.1 Sphingopyxis sp.
ACCTCGAAACCTGGGACGAATGGAACGGCGACAAGATGTTTGTCGAGGACATCATGCGCTTCCTCGACAATGTTCTTCAGGATTATATCGACCGCGCCCCCGATGAAATGGCACGCGCCAAATATTCGGCGAGCCGCGAACGTTCGGTTGGCCTTGGCGTCATGGGCTATCACAGCTTTCTGCAGGCGCGCGGCCTCCCCTTTGAGGGCGCGATGGCGAAGTCGTGGAACCTCAAAATCTTCAAGCATATCCGCGCGCAGGTCGATCAGGCCTCGATGCTGCTCGCCAAGGAACGCGGCCCCTGCCCCGATGCCGCCGACATGGGCGTGATGGAACGCTTCAGCTGCAAAATGGCAATCGCGCCGACCGCGTCGATTTCGATCATCTGCGGCGGCACCAGCGCGTGCATCGAACCGATCCCGGCGAATATCTACACCCACAAGACGCTGTCGGGCAGCTTCATCGTCAAAAACCCGCATCTGGAATCGCTGCTGGTCGACAAGGCGAAGAATAGCGACGCGGTGTGGAACAGCATTTTGGAGAAGGGCGGCAGCGTCCAGCACCTCGACTTCCTGTCGCAGGATGAAAAGGACTGTTTCAAGACCAGCTTTGAAATCGACCAGCGCTGGCTGCTCGAACTCAGCGCTGATCGTACGCCCTATATCGATCAGGCCGCATCGCTGAACCTGTTCATCCCGGCAGACGCGGAGAAATGGGACCTCCTCATGCTCCACTACCGCGCGTGGGAGCTGGGCATCAAATCGCTCTACTATCTCCGGTCAAAGAGCATCCAGCGCGCGGGCTTCGCCGGCGGGGTTGAGGCAGACAACACCGCAGAGGCCGCAAAGTTCGAACTGTCGGCGGAAACAACCGACTATGACGAATGTCTGGCATGTCAGTGAACTGTACCTGTCTTCCCCGCGAAAGCGGGAATCCGGGGCATGGTAGCACCGTGTAGCACTGGATCCCCGCTTTAGCGGGGAAGACAGCTGAAAGATGATCCAAAAAAACCGAGCATGCCGCCCTCCACCCCCACCCTCGGCGTTGCCATCGTCACCTTTAACAGCGCGGACGTGGTCCTCGCCTGCCTCGACAGCCTGCGCGCGTCGACGGACGCGACCGTGCGCATCGTCATCACCGACAATCAGTCGCAGGACGGCACCGTCGCCGCGATCACAGGATGGGCTGCGGCTCAGGGCCCCGACTTCACCCTCGCCGTCGTCGACGCCGATCCCATTGCTGCGCCCCGCGCCACACTCACGCTGATCCGCGCGGCCGTTAACGGCGGCTATGCGCACGGCGTCAACAGCGCCCTATCCTTCCTCCGCGCCGATCCCGCCATCGATCTTTTCTGGGTGCTCAACCCCGATTGCGTCGCGGCGCCGGGCACGGCGGCGGCCTATCTTGCCGCCGGGGCCGACCAGAATTTCACGCTGATGAGCAGCCGCACGCTGTTTCACGAAACACCCGATCAAATCCAGACCGACGGCGGCCGCGTGTCGCGCTGGACCGGGGTGTGCCACTCGGTCAACGCGGGCCAGGGCACCGCAACCGCGCAACCCGACGCTGCTACCCTCGATTTCCTGACCGGCGCCAACATCGTCGCCTCGCGCCGCTTCCTCGACGCTGCGGGGTTGATGGTTGCTGATTATTTCCTGTTTTTCGAGGAAGTCGACTGGGCCTTTCGCCGCGGCGACCTGCCGCCGCGCCTTATCGCGGGGGCCGAGGTCTTCCACCACGGCGGCACCTCAATCGGATCGGGTTCGATCCGGCGGCGCGCGTCGGCGTTCGCCAATTATTTCAACCACCGCAACCGCATCCGCTTCGTCCGCCGCTTCATGCCGCTCACGCTCCCCGGAGCGCTGGCCTTTTCGCTGGCGAAGGCAGCGCAGCTAATCCTCACCGGGGGGCGGGCCGAGGGGTGGGCGATTCTTGCCGGCAGCTTTGGCCTTCCCGCCCCCGCATCCGTCCGCGACCGGCTCGGCCCCGCCGCGCTACGCATTGCGCTCGGCCGATGACAGCGATGGTAGCGCCCGCATGCCTCCACCCCAACATCTTGTGGCCGGAGCGTCACACGTCCGCAAAATTTGTGCAAAGCCAGTGGCATTTGCTGCTTTTTTACTCTATCCAAATCCCCTGGCCGCGCCCCGCGTCGGCACAGCAAATTAACCAACAACCGGGAAGGTCGATCAAATGCCGCTGTTAGAAGCCCGCACCCAGTATAAGCCCTTTGAATATCCCTGGGCCTATGATTTCTGGAAACGGCAACAGCAGATCCACTGGCTGCCCGAAGAGGTGCCGCTGGGGGAGGATTGCCGCGACTGGGCGCAAAAGATTTCGGAGCATGAACGCAATCTGCTCACGCAAATCTTCCGCTTCTTCACGCAGGCCGATGTCGAGGTGCAAAATTGCTACCACGACAAATATGGCCGCATCTTCAAACCCACCGAGGTGAAGATGATGCTGACCGCGTTCAGCAATATGGAAACCGTCCACATCGCGGCGTACAGCCATTTGCTCGACACCATCGGCATGCCCGAAACCGAATATTCGGCCTTCCTCGATTATCAGGAAATGGCCGACAAATGCAGTTACATGCACCAGTTCGGTGTCGACAGCGACGAAGACATTGCGCGCACGCTCGCCATGTTCGGCGGCTTTACCGAAGGGGTTCAGCTGTTCGCCAGCTTCGCCATGCTGATGAATTTCCCGCGCTTCAACAAGATGAAGGGCATGGGCCAGATCGTCAGCTGGTCGGTGCGCGACGAAAGCCTGCACTGCGAAGGCATCACCAAGCTGTTCCATGCCTTTACCAAGGAACGCGACTGCCTGACCAAATCGGTCAAGGAAGACATTATCGATTGCTGTCAAAAAGTCGTGCGGCTGGAGGATGGCTTCATCGACCTTGCGTTCGAAATGGGCCCGGTGCCGGGGATGACGGCGAAGGAAATCAAACGCTACATCCGCTACATCGCCGACTGGCGCTTGGGCCAGCTGGGCCTCCAGCCCATTTATATGATCGAGGAACACCCGCTGCCGTGGCTCGCCCCGCTCCTGAACGGCGTCGAGCATGCCAACTTCTTCGAAACCCGCGCGACCGAATATTCCAAGGCCTCGACGCGCGGCAATTGGGGTGAGGTCTGGACCAGCTTCGATAACCGCAAACGCGCAAAGCCAGGCGAGGTCGCTGCGGTCAACGACGCGGGCGCAGAGGCGGACATGTTCGCCAGCGCGGGAATCGCGGCGGAGTAAGTGCAAAGCCCCACCCGCTTGCGGGAGGGGTTGGGGAGCGCGTGTAAGGCGATGCCGATCATCTCGATATTCTTCGGCATCGTGATCCGCATGTATCACAACGATCATGCGCCGCCCCATTTTCACGCCAGCTACCAAGGTTTTGAAGCTCTGATCCGCATAGCGGACGGGTCGCTCTATGCCGGTTCGCTTCCGAACAAGGCGCTGCGTATCGTTCAGGAATGGACCGAACGCCACCGCGAAGACTTGCTCGCCAATTGGCAGCGTGGCGTCGATCTGTTACCTATGGAACTTATTCCGGGAGCAGACCTCGATGATTAAATTGGCCCGCTGCGAATATCTTGGTGACCTGCGTCTGCGCCTGACCTTTTCGGACGGGCAAAGCGGCGTGTGGGACGGCACCGGTTTGCTGCACAGCAAGGACACGCCGCTGACTATCCCGCTGCGTAACCCAACCGAATTCGCCCGCGCGTTCCTTGAAAACGGTGCCCTTGCCTGGCCGGTCGGACTGGAACTGGCACCCTGGACGCTCCACCAACAAATGGCCACAACAGGCACCCTCGCGAAAGCCGCAGCATGACCCCCACCACCAACCTGATCCTGTCCGCCCCCCAGCGCAAATGCCTGGAAGGCCTCAGCAACCGCGGCCCGCAACTCCCCAACGATCCGGTCCGGGACGAACTGGCCGCGCTCGCACTGATCGAGCAAAACGGGCCGAAATGGACGCTGACCGCGGCAGGCAAGAAATTGCTATCGATACAGTCGAGCAAGCGAAATGTGGGCGGGTTTCGGGTTTGAGGGGCAGCACCAGCACCAACGGCATAGCCGGGATTGACTAGAACATTATATGAACATAGTGCTTCATTCATGAACTCCATCGAATTCTGCGCAGGTGCCGGTGGGCAAGCCTTGGGTCTGGAACAGGCCGGTTTTCACCACAATGCCCTCATCGAAATCGAGCGCGATTTTGCCGCCACACTGCGGCTCAACCGGCCCAACTGGGATGTTCGATGCGCCGACATGAACGGGTTTGATGGGCGACCCTTTGCCGGGACCGAATTGTTCGCAGGCGGCCTCCCCTGCCCCCCCTTTTCGATCGCCGGCAAACAGCTTGGCGAACGCGATGAGCGCAACTTGTTTCCCGCCGCACTGCGCTTGATCGACGAAATCCGTCCGCGCGCGATCATGATCGAAAATGTGCGCGGTTTCCTTTCGGCGGTGTTTGAGGATTATCGCACCGGTTTGAAAAGCCAGCTCGACAAAATGGGATATCACACCGATTGGCGCTTGCTCAACGCGTCCGATTTTGGCGTCCCGCAGCTGCGCCCGCGCGTTGTCATCGTCGCAGTGCGAAAGGACATATCCGATGCCTTCGATTGGCCCGATGTCCTGCCGCACAACCCGCCCACGGTCGGCGAAACGCTGCGCGATCTGATGGCGGCCAATGGCTGGCCGGCGCCGAGCGGTGGCGCGCGAGGCGAACGACATCGCCCCGACCATCGTAGGTGGTAGCAAGAAGCACGGTGGCCCCGACCTTGGCCCCACCCGCGCCCGCCGCGCTTGGGCGACGCTTGGGGTTGAGGGCAAAAGCCTCTTCAATGAAGCCCCGCCCACCGATTTCTTCGGCACCCCGCGCCTCACGGTGCGCATGGTCGCGCGGCTGCAGGGCTTTCCGGACACTTGGCAATTCTACGGCGGCAAAACGGTCAGCTATCGACAAGTCGGCAACGCCTTTCCGCCCCCCGTCGCAATGGCCGTTGCGAACCGCATCCGCATCGCGCTCGCGGTGAACAAGCATTTTCTGGTGCGAGCAGCGTGAGTTTGCTTCTGGCAGCGGCTATCAGCCCCTGCCTGACGTACACGTTGACTATGCCGACTTGGCCGCGCTTGAACGCAATCTTCTCAGTGCCGTTAAGGGCAAGGAATTGTTTGAGGAGAAGCTCCGTTCCTTCTTCCGCTCTGCCATTGACGAGGTCATCGATACAGCGCACCCCAGTCGATATTTCCTCTCTGATCTGGAGAAAACCGAAAAGACCTATCTCGGCACTAAATTCGAGATCCTGCTGCGCGACTGGTTACAGGTGCCGAAGGGGGTCGTTCTTGACCTGCTGATCGGTGGACGCGAAGTCGACGTCAAATCCACAACGGGCGGCAAGTCGGGCTGGTCAGGGCGCGGCAACAATATTTGCGTATCGGCGAGAACCGGGACAAGAAGACTAGCTTCTCTGCTAGTGGCACACGCAACATCTGGTGGATAGTTCAGCATTTTTCCTATACGCCGAACTTTTGGACGTCGGTTACAAAAGAACAACGAGAACGTATTATGTCGCCGCGCGGCGGGACCGAACGGCTCACGGAATTATTTGAGCGTCATACGGAAACACCGGTCTCACGCGTCCTGATTGAGGGTGTCAGATTGTTTGTGTAAGCGGGGACCGGGTTCCATTCTGAGGAAGAAGGGACTCGACGATGACGACGACGATCAAGCAAGAGACACTGGACGATTTGCTATCGGGGGTAACCAGCCCGGA